>NZ_JBHVWF010000068.1:0-39795 GCF_042882365.1 Streptomyces sp. NPDC058221
GGCTTGAAGGGACGCTCAAGGCTTGAAGAGGACGCTCAGGTGCTTGAAGCAGCGCCCCCGGAGGGGCTTGAAGGGACGCTCAAGGCTTGAAGAGGACGCTCAGGTGCTTGAAACAGCGCCCCCGGAGGGGCTTGAGGGACGCGGCGGCAGCGGGGGCCGCCGCAGATTCGGGGCCGTTTCGTACGTCGGCGGGGTCGCCGGGGGGTGCGCGGCCAGGAGGTCCAGGGCGACCCAGACCGCGTCGTCGAGTACCGCGTGACGGCCCTCCGCCCAGTCCAGGGGGGTGCGCAGGGCCTCCAGGTCCGGTTCGACGCCGTGGTTCTCCACCGACCAGCCGTACGTGTCGAACCACGCGGCGTTCATCGGGACCGTGATCACCGTGCCGTCGCCCAGCCGGTGCCGGCCGGTCATGCCGACCACGCCGCCCCAGGTGCGCTGGCCCACCACCGGGCCGAGCTTCAGCAGGCGGAACGCGGCGGTGATCATGTCGCCGTCGGAGGACGTCGCCTCGTCGGCGAGTGCGACCACCGGGCCCCGGGGGGCGTTCGACGCGTAGCTCACCGGCTGGGCGTCGCGGGTGAGGTCCCAGCCCAGGATCGTGCGGGTGAGCTTCTCGACGACCAGTTCGCTGATGTGGCCGCCCGCGTTGCCGCGTACGTCCACGATCAGGGCCGGGCGGGAGACCTCCAGGCGCAGGTCCCGGTTGAACTGGGCCCAGCCGGAGCCGCCCATGTCGGGGATGTGGAGGTAGCCGCAGCGGCCGCCGCTCACCTCCCGTACGACCTCGCGGCGTTTGGCCACCCAGTCCTGGTAGCGCAGCGGGCGTTCGTCGACCAGCGGGACGATCGCGATGCGCCGGGAGCGTCCCTCGCCCCCGGCCGGGGTGAAGGTCAGTTCCACCGTGGTGCCGCCCGCAGCGGAGAGCAGCGGATAGGGGCCGGCGACCGGGTCGACCGGGCGGCCGTCCACGTGGGTGAGGACCGCGCCCTCCCTGATGCCCGTACCGGCCAGCGGGGAGCGGGCCTTGGAGTCCGACGAGTCGCCGGGCAGGACGCGCTGGATGGTCCAGTCGCCGTCCCGACAGACGAAGTTCACGCCGAGCAGGCCCATCGCCCGCTGGTAGTGCGGAGGTCCCTCGTTGCGGCGGGCGGGGGAGACGTACGCGTGCGAGGTGCCCAGTTCGCCCAGGACCTCGCGCAGAAGGTCGGCGAACTCGTCGGGGGTGGCGACCCGTTCGACCAGCGGGCGGTACTGGTCGAGGATCGCGGGCCAGTCGATGCCGCACATGTCCGGCTCCCAGAAGTAGGAGCGGATGATGCGGCCCGCCTCGTCGAACGCGCCCCGCCACTCCGCCGCCGGGTCGACCTCGTGCAGGATGCGGCGCAGGTCGAGGTAGACCGTGGAGTCGTTGTCGCCGGGTTCGGTGGCGGGGACGGCGCGCAGTTCGCCGTCGTCCATCACGACCAGCCGCGAGGCGTCACCGCTGACGGCGAACCAGTCGAGGTGGTCGACGAGTTCGGTCTTCTTCGCCTTGGCGATGCTGAAGTGCTCCAGGGTCGGCCGACCCGACATGTCCGCCGGGTTGGCGAACGTCTCGCCGAGCGCGCCGGAGATGGGCCAGCGCAGCCAGACCAGCCCGCCGCCGCTGACCGGGTACAGCGCCGAGTACTTGGAGGCCGCGACCGGGAAGGGCGTGACCCGGCTCTCCAGGCCCTCGAACTCGACGGTGACCGTGGACCCTTCGGCCGCACCCGCCTCGACGGAGTCCACCGGGTCGAGGCCGCCCGCGGCCGGCCGTCCGTCGGGGGAGAGCGCGAAGGGGGAGGGGGTCGCCGAGGAGAGCGGGACCAGGTACGGGCGGCAGCCGAGCGGGAAGGAGAGATCGCCGGTGTGCACGTCGTACACCGGGTCGAAGCCGCGCCAGGACAGGAACGCGAGATAGCGGCCGTCGCCGGTGAATACGGGGTTCTCGTCCTCGAAGCGGCCGTTGGTGACGTCGACGATCACGGGGGATCCCGCGCCCATGATCCGGGCGAGTTTGATCTGGCGCAGTGAGCGGCCGATGCCGGGGTGCGACCAGGTGAGCCAGGCCCCGTCCGGGGAGAACGCCAGATCGCGGACGGGTCCGTTGACGGAGCGGATCAGCTCGACGGGTTCGCCGTCGGCGTCCTCGCCGGTGTCCAGGAGGAGCAGCCGGCCGTCGTGCGAGGCCATCGCGAGAGTCTCGCCGTCCGCGTCGGCGATCAGCTCCTGGACCCGGCCGAGCCGGCCGGACGCGAGCCGGCGCGGGGGGCGGTCGCCGCTGGCGCGCGGCAGATAGGCGATCTCGATCGCGTCCTCGCCGTCCGCGTCCGTCACGTACGCCACCTGGCCGCCGCTGCCGAGCATCTCCGGCAGCCGGACCCGTACGCCGGGGGTGTCGGCGATGGTGCGGGCGGGTCCGTCGCGGTGGGTGAGCCAGTACAGGCTGCCGCGTACCGACACGGCGCTGGCCCGGCCGGTCTCATCCACGGAGAGCGAGTCGACATGGCTGGAGGCCGGCACCTGGTAGGTGCGCCGCCCGGCCCGCGGTCCGCCGAGACGTACCTCCAGCCTGCGGGGCTTCGCGTCCGGCGACTCCAGGTCGTCGGCCAGCCACAGCTCTCCCGCGCACTGGTAGATGACGCGTCGCCCGTCGCTCGAGGCGTGCCGGGCGTAGAACGCGTCGTGGTCGCTGTGGCGGCGCAGATCGCCGCCGTCGGGCAGGCAGGAGTAGAGGTTGCCGACACCCTCGTGGTCGGAGAGGAAGGCGATCCGGCCGCCGACGAACATGGGTGAGTCCAGATGGCCGCCGATGTCCGGCAGCAGCCGTTCGCCGTGCAGCCACAGGCGTCCGGTCGCGCCGCCCCGGTACCGCTTCCAGGCGGCCGGCTCGTGCGGCGGCTTTCCGGTGAGCAGCAGGGTGCGGCGCTCGCCGTCGGCCTCCGCGACGGCGATGTCCGAGACCGGGCCCCAGGGCAGCCGGCCGCCGGGGCTGCCGTCCGTGGGCACGCTGTAGGCCCAGGAGAAGTACGAGAACGGCTGGCGGTGCGAGGACACGGCGAGGATCTGTGCGGTGTCCCCGTCGCCGGGGGTCCAGCCGCAGACCCGGGCGTCCGTGGAACCCCAGTAGGTGAGCCGGCGGGCCGGGCCGCCGGTGACCGGGGCCAGATGGATCTCGGGGTCGAGGCTGCGCCATGTCGTGTACGCGATCCTGGTCCCGTCGGGGGAGAAGCGCGGATGGCTGACTCTGGTGCGGTCGACGGTCACCCGCCAGGCGCGTCCGGGCCGCTCGCCCTCGGGTGCGAGGGGGGCGACCCAGAGATCGTCCTCTGCGGCGAAGCAGAGCAGATCCTCGTGGAGGTGCGGGAACCGGAGATACGAGACGTCGTCACTCACCCCCCAATGCTTTCCGCGCGAGAGGGTGGCGGCAACTTGTGGTGCGGAACACAAGCGAAACGATTTCGTTTCGCTGGGTCGCCGGGGTACCGTCGAGGTGTACGAAACAGTTTCGTTCGATTGACTCATGTTCGATCGAGCGACGTACATCGCACGAGCTCAGGAACAGGAGGTCGACCCATGGCACGCACACGGCTCACGCCCGAGCGTGAGAGCGAGCTGTACGCCGCCGTGCTCGACCTGCTGCGCGAGGTCGGCTACGACGCCCTGACCATGGACGCCGTCGCCGCGCGCACCCGTTCCAGCAAGGCCACCCTCTACCGCCAGTGGGGGAGCAAGCCCGAGCTCGTCGTCACGGCTCTGCGGCACAACAAGCCCGTGTCGCTCGGCGAGGTCGACACCGGCTCGCTGCGCGGTGACTTCCACGCCGTCCTGAGCCGCAGTGACGACTGTCAGATGGAGAAGGACGCCGCGCTGATGCGGGGTCTGAGCCATGCCGTCCACGACAACCCCGATCTCCTCCAGGCCCTGCGCGAACTGCTGATCGAACCGGAAATGACCGGCCTCGACCTGCTGCTGCGCCGTGCCGTGGACCGGGGTGAGCTGCGTCCGGACCAACCGGCGCTGAAGTACGTACCGCACATGCTGATCGGCGCTTTCGCCGCTCGGCAGCTGGTCGAGGACCGCGCAGTGGACCAGGCGTTCCTCACCGACTACGTCGACTCCGTGATCCTCCCCGCTCTCGGAGCCTGACCCGCCGTCCCCACGGCACCCGCCGTCCCCACGGCACCCGCACGGCCCTCTCCCCAAGCCCCACCTGACACGCCGCTCTCGTCGTCGGGCTGGTTCCTCACGCCCTTTTCCACTCAACGACCTGACCGGGAGTACGCCCCCGTGGCCACATTCCTCTACAAACTCGGACGGCTCGCCTTCCGGCGCCGCCGCTATGTCGCCCTCATCTGGGTGGCACTGCTGGCGCTCGCCGGATTCGGCGCGGCCTCCGCGTCCACCGCCACCTCCAGCTCCTTCTCGATTCCGGGTACGGAGGCCCAGAAGGCCTTCGACCTGCTGGAACAGCGATTCCCTGCGGCCAGTGCCGACGGCGCCACCGCGCGCATCGTCTTCAAGGCCCCCGAGAACGAGAAGATGACGGACCCGGCCAACAAGGCCGAGGTCAACAAGATCACCGCTGAGCTGAAGTCCGGCTCGGACCAGATCGCCTCGGTCGTCGACCCGTACGCCGGCAAGGCGGTCTCCAAGAACGGCTCGACGGCGTACGTCTCGGTCACCTACAAGGTCAACTCGATGGAGCTGACCGACGCGACGCGGGACGCCCTGGAGGACGCGGGGGAGGTGGCGCAGAAGAGTGGCATGACCGTGGAGATCGGTGGTGACGCGCTCCAGGTGATGCCGGAGACGGGGGCCACCGAGGTCATCGGGATCGCGCTGGCCGCGGTGGTGCTCGTCATCACCTTCGGCTCGCTCATCGCGGCGGGGCTGCCGCTGCTCACCGCGCTGATCGGTGTCGGCATCGGCGTCTCGACGATCACGGCACTGGCCAACGTGCTGGACCTCGGTTCCACCACCTCGACCCTCGCGATGATGATCGGCCTCGCGGTCGGCATCGACTACGCGCTCTTCATCGTCTCCCGCTACCGGGCCGAACTGGCCGAGGGCCGGGAGCGCGAGGAAGCGGCGGGGCGTGCGGTCGGCACGGCGGGTTCCGCGGTCGTCTTCGCCGGGCTCACCGTGGTCATCGCGCTGGTCGGCCTGGCCGTCGTCAACATCCCGATGCTGTCGAAGATGGGCTTCGCCGCGGCCGGCACGGTCGCGATCGCCGTCCTCATCGCGCTCACCCTCGTCCCGGCGATGATGGGCTTCGCGGGCAAGCGGGTCATGGGGCGCAAGGCGCGCAAGGCCGCCGAGGCCGAGAACAAGCCCGACGCCAAGCCGAACATGGGCACCCGCTGGGCGCGGTTCGTGCTGCGCAAGCCGGTGTGGGTCCTGCTCGTCGGCGTCCTCGGTCTGGGTGCCATCGCCGTACCTGCGGCCTCGCTGGAGATGGGCCTGCCCGACGACGGCTCCCAGCCCACCAGCACCACCCAGCGCCGCGCCTACGACCTGCTCTCGGACGGATTCGGCCCCGGCTTCAACGGGCCGCTGATGGTGGTCGTCGACACCGCGAACAGCTCCGACGGCAAGACCGCCGCCAAGCAGGTCGGTGACGAGATCTCCGGCATGAAGGGTGTCGTCGCCGTCACCCCGGCCAGCTTCAACAAGGCCGGCGACGCGGCGATGATCACCGTCGTCCCGAAGGACCGGCCGAGCTCCGTCGAGACGGAGAACGTGGTCCACGCCATCCGTGACGCGGGCAAGGACATCAAGTCCGACACCGGCGCAGAGGTCCTGGTCACCGGTTCCACCGCGATGAACATCGACTTCTCGGAGAAGATGAACGACGCGCTGCTGCCGTATCTGGCGCTTGTCGTCGGCCTCGCCTTCCTGCTGCTGATGGTGGTCTTCCGGTCGATCCTGGTGCCGCTGAAGGCGGCGCTCGGCTTCCTGCTCTCGGTCGTCGCGGCCCTCGGTGCGGTCGTCGCGGTCTTCCAGTGGGGCTGGCTCGGTTCGCTCTTCGGGGTCGAGCAGACCGGTCCGATCATGTCGATGATGCCGATCTTCATGGTGGGTGTCGTCTTCGGTCTCGCGATGGACTACGAGGTCTTCCTCGTGACCCGGATGCGGGAGGCGTACGTCCACGGGGAGAAGCCCGACCAGGCCATCGTCACCGGCTTCAAGCACGGTGCCCGGGTGGTCACGGCGGCGGCCGTGATCATGATGGCGGTCTTCTCCGGCTTCATCGGATCCAGCGAGTCGATGATCAAGATGATCGGCTTCTCACTCGCCATCGCCGTCTTCTTCGACGCGTTCGTCGTCCGGATGGCGATCGTGCCCGCGGTCCTCGCCCTGCTCGGCAAGCGCGCGTGGTGGCTGCCGCGCTGGCTGGACCGGGCGCTGCCCAATGTGGACGTGGAGGGCGAGGGGCTGCGCAAGGAGCTCGGCGCCTCCACCGGTGCGGATGCCGGCCCGGACGCCGACGGGGAGCGTGAGCTGACCCGCGTCTGAGGCACCTTCGAGAGCCGCTGACCTCCGGGGCCGCGTCTGAGCGGAGCGCGGCCCCGGAAGCGCCGGTTACCTGTGGGGACGGGGGCCGGGGCAAGGAGAGCCCCCGTGCACGTGGTGCACGGGGGCTCTCGTCATGCCGTGGGTCAGGCGCGGGCGGTCTCGGTCCTGGCCTCGGTGTGGGTGCGCCGCAGAAATCGGATCAGGGGGGCGCTGTCGAACTGCACCACCTCGACACCGGTCGCCGAATGGAGCTCGACGACCAGCTGGGCCCGGCCGCACGGCCAGATCCGGAAGCTGTCGTGCTCGACGGGGGAGCGCAGCCCGCGCTCCAGCGGCTCGCGTTCGAGGGACCACTCGGTGCCGCCGGGGAAGGCGACATGGATCGTGTGCGGGTCGTCGGCGGTGTCGTAACGCAGCTCTACCGGGACCGTGGGCAGGTCGCGGGCGTCGGTGACGAGCCGGGCTCGGGCATGTTCTTTGATCACGGGGGACATGGGCCGGCTCCTCCTGTGTGTACGTCTTCGTCCTCTAATGTCCCATATTTTACGTAAAGAGCACGGTGGGAACTCTGGGCAGTTGTGATGGAGGCGCTCTTGCGAACTGTTCGCAACAAGGCTCTATTATTGAGAGGTTCATGACCCCGCGCAGCAATGCAGGAACGCAGGAAGCGGAGCCTCCCCCATGCATGTACCCGACGGATTCATCAATGCACCCGTCTCCGCCGTAGCCGGAGTCGTGGCTGCCGGTGCCGTGGCCGTCAGCCTGAAGGGGGCCCGCAGGGAACTGGATGAGCGGACCGCGCCGCTGGCCGGGCTGGTCGCCGCCTTCATCTTCGCCGTGCAGATGCTGAACTTCCCGGTCGCCGCCGGCACCAGCGGCCATCTGCTGGGCGGGGCGCTGGCCGCGATCCTCGTCGGGCCGTATACCGGAATCCTCTGCATATCCGTCGTCCTGCTGATGCAGGGCATCCTGTTCGCCGACGGCGGGCTGACCGCGCTCGGCGTGAACATCCTCGACATGGGCATCGTGACCACCGTCGTCGCGTACGCCCTCTTCCGCGGCCTGGTCGGCCTGCTGCCGCGCACCCGCCGCTCCATGACCGTCGCGTCCTTCGTGGCCGCACTGGTCTCCGTACCGGCCGCGGCCTGCGCCTTCACGCTGATGTACTGGATCGGCGGCACCACCGACATCCCCATCGGCAAGGTCTTCACCGCGATGGTCGGGGTGCACGTCCTGATCGGCATCGGCGAGGCCGTGATCACCGCGCTGACCGTCGGCGCCGTCATCGCCGTACGCCCCGACCTGGTCCACGGCGCCCGCGGGCTCACCGCCCCGCTCAAGCTCCGGGTCGACGGCGAACTCGTCGACGCACCCGCCCGGGAACCCGCGGCCCCGGCCCCGGCCCACCGCTCCAACCGGGGCCTGTGGGCCACCGGCCTGGTCACCGCGCTCGTGCTCGCGGGCTTCGTCTCCTTCTACGCCTCCGCCAACCCGGACGGCCTGGAGAAGGTCGCCACCGACCAGGGCATCGACAAGAAGGCCGAGGAGCACGCGGCCAAGGACTCCCCGCTCGCCGACTACGGCGTCAAGGACATCTCCGACGCCCGGATGTCCGGCGGACTGGCCGGAGTGATCGGCGTCGGCGCCACCCTCGTCGTCGGCAGCGGCGCCTTCTACGTCGTCGCCCGCCGCCGCCGTGCCCATGACTCCGCCGCGAGCGACTCCCGCACCGACGAGAAGGTCTGATGGGCGCGGGGCACGCCCACAAGCTCTACCGGCACGGGCACTCGCCGGTCCACGACCTGCCGCCGCACTGCAAGCTCGCCGCCGTCTTCTGCTTCGTCGTGGTCGTCGTCACCACCCCGCGCGAGGCGGTGTGGGCCTTCGGGCTGTACGCGCTGCTCCTCGCGGGCGTCACCGCGGTGGCCCGCGTCCCGGCCGGCTTCCTGCTCAAGCGGCTGCTGATCGAGGTGCCGTTCGTCGCGTTCGCGCTGCTCATGCCGTTCGTGGTGCCCGGCGAGCAGACGCACGTGCTCGGTCTCTCCGTCAGCGTCCCCGGTCTCTGGGGCGCCTGGAACGTCCTGGCCAAGGGCACCCTCGGCGTCGCCGCCTCCGTGCTCCTGGCCTCCACCACCGAACTGCGCTCGCTGCTGCTCGGCCTGCAACGTCTCAGGCTGCCGCCGCTGCTCGTCCAGATCGCCTCCTTCATGATCAGGTACGGCGATGTGATCACCGACGAGATGCGCCGGATGTCCATCGCCCGCCGCTCGCGGGGATTCGAGGCGCGCGGGGTGCGGCAGTGGGGCGTGCTGGCTAAATCGGCCGGGGCGCTCTTCATCAGGTCCTACGAGCGCGGCGAACGCGTCCACCTCGCGATGGTCAGCCGCGGCTACACCGGCACCATGCCGGTCATCGACGAGGTGACCGCCTCGCGCACCCAGTGGGCGTACGCCTCGGCACTCCCCCTGCTCGCCCTCGCCGTGTGTCTGCTGGGATGGACCCTATGAGCCAGTCCTCCGCCGTTCCACCGCCGCCTTCCCTGGAGGTCAGCGGCCTCGCCTACGCCTACCCCGACGGGCACCAGGCGCTCTTCGGTGTCGACCTGACCGTGGCGCACGGCGAGCGTGTCGCCCTGCTCGGCCCGAACGGGGCCGGCAAGACCACCCTCGTCCTCCACCTCAACGGCATCCTCGACGCGGGCGCCGGCACCGTCCGGGTCGCCGGACTCCCGGTGGAGAAGCGCAACCTCGCCGAGATCCGCCGCCGCGTCGGCATCGTCTTCCAGGACCCCGACGACCAGCTCTTCATGCCCACCGTCCGCGAGGACGTCGCCTTCGGGCCCGCGTCGGCCGGACTGCGCGGCGCCGAGCTGGAGGAACGGGTCACCGACGCGCTGAAGCAGGTCGGCATGGAGGAGTTCGTCAACCGGCCGCCGCACCACCTCTCCTTCGGGCAACGCCGCCGCGTCGCCGTCGCCACCGTCCTCGCGATGCGGCCGGAGATCCTCGTCCTGGACGAACCCTCCTCCAACCTGGACCCGGCCTCCCGCCGCGAACTGGCCGACATCCTGCGCTCCCTGGACGTCACCGTGCTGATGGTCACGCACGATCTGCCGTACGCCCTGGAGCTGTGCGGCCGGGCCGTCATCCTCAGCGACGGGGTCATCGCCGCCGACGACCGCACCCAGGACCTCCTCTGCGACGAGGAACTGATGCGCGCCCACCGCCTGGAGCTCCCCTTCGGATTCGACCCGCGCTCCGTGACGGTGAACATGAGGTAACCCGCCCCACCTGCGACCTGCACAGCAATGCACCATGGGGGGATGAGCGGGAGCGCGGGAACAGGCGTGGACGTACGGGGCACGGTGGCGCCCGGATTCGAACCGGTCCGGGATGCCTTCGTCCGGAACTTCGAGCAGCGCGGCGACCGCGGGGCAGCGGTCACCGTCTACCGGCACGGGCGCAAGGTCGTCGATCTGTGGGCCGGGACCAGGGACGTCGACGGCGTCGAACCGTGGGCCGTCGACACCGTGCAGGTCGTCCGCTCGGCGGGCAAGGGCATCGCGGCCGCCGTCCCGCTGCTGCTGCACCAGCGCGGCCAGATCGATCTGCACGCCCCGGTCGGCACGTACTGGCCGGAGTTCAAGGCCAACGGCAAGGAGCGGGTCCTCGTCCGCGACCTCCTCGCCCACCGGGCCGGAGTGCCTGCCCTGGACCGGGTCCTGACCCCCGGGGAGGCGGCCGACGGGGTGAGCGGGCCGCGGGCGGTCGCCGCCCAGCGGCCCCAGTGGGAGCCCGGCACCGAGCACGGCTACCACGCCCAGACCTACAGCTGGCTCGTCGGCGAACTGGTGCGACGCGTCACCGGACGCACCGTCGGCCGCTGGGTCGCCGAGGAGATCGCCCGCCCGCTCGGCCTGGACTTCTGGTTCGGCATCCCTGCCGACGAGGCCCACCGGGTGGGCCGGATCGGCCCGGTCGAGGCACCCGTGGGCGAGGGCACCGGCGCGCTGCGGATGCGCCCCAAGCGCTCCGTCGTCGACGCCTACCGCGACCCCGACTCGCTGACCCGCCGGGCGTTCGGGGCCATCGACCCGTTCCCCGACGAGAACGACCCCGGCTACCAGCGGGCCGAACTCCCCGCGTCCAACGGGATCGCGACCGCCCGGGGCCTCGCCCGCTGCTACGCGGCGATGATCGGACCGGTCGACGGCTACCGGCTGTTCGCCCCCGCCACGCTGACCCTGGCCCGCACCGAGGAGTCCGCCGGGCCGGACCGGGTGCTGGTCGTCAACACCCGTTTCGGGCTCGGTTACATGCTGCACGGTCCGGCCTCCCCGCTGCTCTCCCCGGGCTCGTTCGGCCACCCCGGCCGGGGCGGATCGCTCGGCTTCGCCGACCCCGAGTCGGGCATCGCGCTCGGCTATGTGACCAACGGCCTGCAGAAAGGAGTCACCGCCGATCCCCGTGCCCAGGCACTGGTCCGCGCAGTACGGTCGGCGCTATGACTTCTGCCGCTCTCTCGCGATTCGACGGATACAGCGTGTTCATCACCGGCGCGGGCCAGGGCATCGGCGCCGCCACGGCCCGCCGGCTTGCGGCCGAGGGCGCCGGGGTCCTGGTCACCGACCTGGATCCGGAGCGGGCCGCGCGGGCGGCGGCGGACATCGTCGCGGCGGGCGGCCGGGCCGAGTCGCTGGCCTGCGACGTGACGGACCGGGCGGCGGTCGAGGCGGCGGTGGCCCACGGCGTCGCGGTGTTCGGCGCGCTCGACGTGCTGGTGAACAACGCGTACGCGTGCGCCCCCGACGAGGCGCTGTTCGAGGACGAGCCGGACGACGTATGGGAGCGCGATCTCGACGTCACGCTCAGCGGCGCCTACCGGTGCGCGCGGGCCGCGCTGCCGCATCTCGTGGCGTCCGGCCGGGGCGCGATCGTCACCATCGGCTCGGTCAACGGTGTGCAGGACTTCGGCAACCACGCCTACAGCGCGGCCAAGGCGGGCCTGGCCGGCCTCACCCGGACGCTCGCCGGCCATGCCGGACCGCGCGGGGTGCGGGTCAACCTGGTCACCCCGGGCACGGTCCGCACCGACGCCTGGGCGGGCCGCGAGGCCGAACTCGCCCGCGTCAGCGGCCTCTACCCGCTCGGCAGGGTCGGCGAGCCGGACGACATCGCGGCCGCCGTGGCCTTCCTCGCGTCCCGGGACGCGGCCTGGGTCACCGGGACGACGCTGTGCGTGGACGGTGGGCTCACCGCCGTGAACACCGGCTTCCGGCAGGCGCTCGCGAAGGAGTAACCGGGCCCCCGCCGGGGCGGGGCACCGGCCCCGGCGAGGTCCTTCGGCAGCTGGCCCGCGGTCAGCCGGCGGGCTCGCCGAACCAGCGGGAGAGGTGGTCGTCCAGATCCCGCTGGTCGTCGCCGATCCAGGCGACGTGGCCGTCGGGGCGCAGCAGGACGCACGGAACATCAAGTGCCGCAGTGGGGTCCGCGAGGTGGTCGACCCGGTCCGACCAGCCGCCGGTCTTCAGGCCGGCGGTGCGGTCCAGCAGCAGGGCGCGGCCTCGGTGCAGCAGATCGTAGAGGCGGCCCTGTGCCACGTCGAGGTCCGGCAGCCGGCGGCCGAGCAGGTCGGGGCCTTCGCCGAAGTCGTAGCGGATGCCGATCGCGGTGATCTTCTCCAGCAGGTAGCGGTTCACCGCGTCGAAGTCCATCAGTTCGGTGAGCAGTCTGCGCACGGCCTGCGGGCCCGGGTCGGTGGAGTGCAGTTCCATCTGCGCGCGGGTGTTGTCCAGCACGTCCTCGGCGACCGGGCGGCGTTCGGCCCGGTAGGTGTCCAGCAGTGTCTCCGGTGCCCAGCCGCGGATCTGCGCGGCCAGTTTCCAGCCGAGGTTGAACGCGTCCTGAACACCGAGGTTGAGGCCCTGTCCGCCGGTGGGCGGATGGATGTGTGCCGCATCGCCTGCCAGCAGCACCCGCCCGACCCGGTAGTGATCGGCCAGCCGGGTGGCATCCCCGAAGCGGGAGAGCCGGCGCGGGGAGTGCACACCGAAATCGGTTCCGGCGACGGCGCGCAGCTGTTGTCTGAAATCTTCGAGAGTGGGCGGTTCCGCCCGGTCGCTGACTCCGGCGGCGGGGACCACGACGCTGTATGCCCCTTCACCGGCGGGCCTGAGCCAGAAGCGCTTGTTGGTCCGGGCGATCTCGGCCACCTTGGCGGCGATCTCCTCCTGGGGTACACCCACTTCCATCTCGCCCGTCAGTGTGTCGTTCCGCGAGGGCTCACCGGGGAAGCCGACGCCGAGGAGTTTGCGCACCGTGCTGCGTCCGCCGTCACAGCCGACGAGATAGCGCGAACGCACCTTTTCGCCGTCGGCCAGCTCGACGGTCACACCCTCGTTGTCCTGCTCCAGGCCGGCCACCGCACCACCGCGCCTGACCTGCGCACCCAGTTGGGCCGCGTGTTCCTCGAGCAGGGAGACGAGGACCGGCTGCGGGATGCCCAGCAGATAGGCGTGCGCGGAATCCAGGCCGTGGGGTGCGGGTTTGTCGATGCCGGCGAAGTACGCGCCGGCCGGCCGCCGCCTTCCCCGTACGAGGATGCGGTCCAGCAGCCCGCGCATGGCCATCAGCTCGATGCTGCGGATGTGCAGACCGACGATGCGGACGAACGACTCGGGCTCGGTCTCCTTCTCCAGGACGAGTACCCGCACATCGTGCAGGCGCAGCTCGGCGGCCAGCAGCGCGCCGGTCGGCCCGCACCCGGCGATGATCACGTCGTACACGAGGGGTGCACGATCGGCGCCGGAGTCCGAGGACGGCTCGGTGGAGAACTGCGGAGAGCTCATGGGTGTTGCCTTTCGGGAGTGCCTTCGGGTGAGGCGCTCCCGGCGACACCTACGTCAATCGCCCGCCCGTGACGGGAAGGGGGAGCACCCACATCGATCCTGCGTTCATGGGTCTCACCTCCTTGCGTGGTGTCACGGTCGACTGCAAATTACAAGGCCGGCTGTCATGCCGTCCAATCATTTCCCGGCCCGAGCCGTGTGCTCACGCATTCGCCTCGTCGTACACGCCCACGATCCGCTCCAGGAAGGCCGCCACGACGGCCTGCTCGTCCGGCGAGAGCTCCGCGGCGGCGTCGGTGACGCCCTCGATGACCGGTGCCACATGCTCGTACGCCGTGGCGCCCCAGTGCTCCGCCGGCGTGACGATCACCTTGCGGCGGTCGGTGGGATGCGGCTCGCGGGTGGCGTGACCGCCCGCGACCAGACGGTCGATGACGAGGGTTGTCGCCGCCGTCGAGGCCTCCAGCCGGTGGGCGAGGTCGGTGGGGGTCGTCGGCCCCACGTTGACGAGATGGTCCATCACGGCGAGCCCCGCCGGGTCCACCCGCAGCTGCCGCCCCAGGCGGCGCTCGAACCGCTGCTGGCGGAGCGTCAGGTTCCGTAGCTGCTCACGGATGGCGCCGCCGGCCGTCGCGGAGTCCTCGGCCGCCGGTGCGGCCTCGGCGGGGTCGGTGGCGGGCGGTTTGACATCCATGGGGCTCAGGATACTCTCGATATTGCTAAGAATATTGGTAATCAATGATCTGAGGTAAAATGGGCGCGGATCCGATCGCCTCACCGGCCGCGGACCGGCTCCCGGCCGGGGAATCCCCCTACCGGTGGCGCTGGCTGATCCTGGCGGTCATGCTCGTCGCGGAGATCATGGACCTGCTGGACGCGTCCATCGTCAACGTGGCGGGACCCGAGCTGGAGAAGTCCCTCGGGGCGGGCCCGGTCGGCCTCCAGTGGGTGATCGGCGGCTACGCCCTCACGCTGGGCGCGGGCCTGATCCTCGGCGGCAGGCTCGGCGACCGGTACGGGCGCCGCCGGATGTTCCTGGCCGGCCTCGCCGCCTTCACGCTCACCTCGCTGCTCTGCGCGTGCGCGCCCGGCATCGGCTCGCTGATCGTCTTCCGGCTGCTCCAGGGCACCGCCGGCGCGATGCTCCTGCCGCAGGGCCTCGGACTGCTGCGGGAGAACTTCTCCGGCTCCGAGCTCACCAAGGTCTTCGGCATCTTCGGCCCCGTCCTGGGCCTCGGCGGCATCGTCGGTCCGGTCCTGGGCGGCGGGCTGATCCAGGGCGACTTCCTGGGCCTGGGCTGGCGGCTGGTCTTCCTGGTCAACCTGCCCATCGGCCTGGTGGCCCTGATCGTCGCCGCGAAGGCCGTACCGAAGAAGCCGGGCGACCGCACGGTGGTCGTCGACGGCGTGGGCGCGGCCCTGGTGGCCCTGTCCTGCGCGCTGCTGGTCCTTCCGCTGAACCAGGGCCAGGAGTCCGGCTGGCCGCTGTGGACCTGGCTGTGCATGGCCGCGTCCGCCCTCGGCTTCGCCGGCTTCGCGCTCCAGCAGCGCCGCGCCGCCGCCCGGGGGCGCGAGCCGCTGGTGACACCCGCGCTGCTGCGCAAGCCCGCGTTCACCGTGGGGCTCGGCGGGATCGCGCTGTTCTTCGGAGGGTTGGTCGGCAGCCAGCTCGTGCTGACCCTGTATCTCCAGATCGGACAGCACTTCACCGCCGGTGAGGCCGGTCTCGGCAATCTTCCGCTCGCCGTGGGGACCGCGATCGGCGGTGCGGTCAGCGGTGCTTTCCTCGCCGAGCGGATCGGCCGTGCGGTCCTGCAGACCGGCCCGCTCGTGCAGCTCGCGGGCGCCGGACTGCTCTGGTACGAGCTCGGCGCGACCGGCCCGTTCTCCGTGTGGGACATCGCGCCCGGCGTGGCCGTCTCCGGCATCGGCGCGGGCATGGTGATCGCCGCCCTGTTCAGCTTCGTCCTCGCGGCCGTCGACGACCGCGAGATCGGCTCCGCCTCCGGGGTGCTGACGGCGGTGCAGTCCATCGGGGGCTCGATCGGGGTGGCCGTCTTCGGCTCGGTGTTCTTCGACCAGGCCGGCGCCGGTGAGTTCACCGCCGGCTACCGCCACGCGCTGATCGCACAGGCCTGCCTGCTGGTGGC
Organism: Streptomyces sp. NPDC058221; assembly: GCF_042882365.1. Taxonomy (NCBI): domain Bacteria; kingdom Bacillati; phylum Actinomycetota; class Actinomycetes; order Kitasatosporales; family Streptomycetaceae; genus Streptomyces; species Streptomyces sp. NPDC058221. The sequence continues at coordinate 15,538 of NZ_JBHVWF010000068.1, forward strand.
CTTCCTGGCCGTCACCCTGCTGCTGCCGAAGAAGGCGCGGCCCGAGGGCGAGGAGTTCGCGGTGGCGGGGGAGAGCGCCACGGCTGACGGGTGACGGGGACGCACGGCACCGGCCTCCCGGGGGCAGTCCCGGGAGGCCGGTGTGCGAGGGTGGCCCGTCCCCTCAGGCGGGCACCCTCAGGTGCTGCTTCTGCCGCGCCTCCACGTCCTCCCGGGTGGCTCCGCGGGAGGTGAACAGCCGGTCCACGGCCAGCAAGCCCGGACCCGAGAAGGCGATCAGCAGGAGCGTCCAGCAGAAGAACACCGCGGCCTCGCCGCCGTTCTCCATCGGGAGCAGGCCCCGCTGCTGGTGCACGTCGAAGTACGCGAAGGCCATGGAGCCGGAGCCCACCAGAGCGGCCGTTCTCGTACCCAGGCCGAGGAGCACCAGGGTGCCTCCGGCCAGCTGGATGGCAGCGGCGTACCAGCCCGGCCAGGTGCCGGCCGGGACGGCATCGTTGCCGAGGACGCCGAACAGCGAGGCGACCCCGTGGCAGGTGAACAGCAACCCGATGACGATGCGGAACAGGCTGAGCACGTACGGCCTGGCCCGGTCGAGGTGAGTGATCATCATGAGCGCCGGCCCTCCTGTCAGCTGTAGACGCCGAACTCGTAGAGCGAGTAGCCGTAGCCGGAGCCGCGGGCGGTGCCGTTGATCCGCACGTAGCGGCCCGTGCCGTTGACGTCGATGTCGTCGATGTCGCCGTTGCCGTCGGCCACCGACTTCACCGTCGTCCAGCTCTCGCCGTCCTCGGACGTCTGGATGTCATAGGCCTTGGCGTACGCCGGGTCCCAGGCGAGCTGCACGTGCTTGAAGCTCGTCGAGGCACCGAGGTCGACCTGGATCCACTGCGGATCGCTCCAGTCGCTGGCCCAGCGGGTGTCGAACTTGCCGTCCACCGCGTTGTCCGCACCGCACGGGCAGCCGCCGGTCGGGTCGGTCTGGAAGGAGGACGCCGTGGCGGTCTTGCCCTGGGAGACGTTCGTGCCGTCCACCTTCGGCGGGATCACCTTGAGGGAGGTGGTCTCGATGCCCTCGTTGCCCTTGCCGTCCGTGGCCTTCACATAGACCTTGTAGACGCCCGTCTTGCCCGGCGCCGTCGCGGTCAGGGTGCCGTCGCCGTTGTCCTTGGTCTCGGCGGGGACGAGCGCCTTGTTCTCGTCGATGTAGTTGCTGCTGAACAGGACCTGGTAGCTGATCGCGTCGCCGTCCGGATCGCTGGTGCTGGTGCTGATCCGCACCTCACCCCCGGTGGGGACACCGGCGGTGGCGTCGTCCACCTTCATGTCCGTGATCACCGGCGGGGTGTTGTCGCCCGAGGTGTCGCCCCCGTACGCCTTCTTCACGGCGTAGTACGAGAGCCGCTTCTCGCCGCCCGGCAGCAGGTTGAACCAGACGCCGCCGAAGTCGTCCTCGACGCCGTAGTGGAACATCGTGGCGCCGAGCGCGACCCCGGTGTGGCCGGTGATGCAGCCCCACGCCTTGGTGTACCCCTCGGCCTTGGCGACATCGGTCGGTTCGGTGGGGACGCCGTTGGCGTCGTCGTCGACCTCCCACTCGCCGGCCGGGCCCGTCTCGGTGACGATGTAGGGCTTGTCGTAACCTCCCTGCTCCCAGTCGGACTTGATGTTGCACACCGCGTTGTAGGCGTTGACGGCGTACAGGTCGAGGTCCGGCGCGTTCTTCTTGTAGTACGGCCAGGCCCCGGTCCAGGCGTCGGTCGAGGTGACCGGGTGGTTGGGGTCGACCTCGTGGATCTTCTTCGCGATGTCGTTGACGAAGGTGGTGTAGGCGTTGCGCTGGGCCTCCAGCTCGTCACCGCCGTAACAGTTCTGCAGGCCCAGCGTGGACTCGTTGCCGACGTTCCACATCAGCACGCCGGGGTTGTCCTTGTAGGTGTCGACCCACTTGGGGAACTCGGCGAGCATGTCGTTCTTGTACTGGGTGTCCGTCAGGTAGTTCACGCAGCCGCCGCTGCCGGGGCCCCCACCCGGCTGGAGCCAGAACCCGGCGATGACCTTGACGCCGTTGGCCGCTGCGGTGTCGAAGAGCGGCTTGCTGGTGGCGTCGGTGCCCCATGTGCGGATGGTGTTGACGCCCATGGACGCCACGTCCGGCATGTACTTCCCGGCGTCATCGACCGACGGGCCCCAGGTCAGACCCTTGACGGTGTACGGCGAACCGTCCACCGTCAGCTGCCAGTCGCCCTGGGACCCGGTGACCTTGACGACGCTGCCGGCCGCCTGCGCGGCCGGTGCCTGGATGGCCACCAGGGCGCCGGTCAGCAGGGCCGCTGCCGCGAACGGGGCCACGAGGCGTTTGGCCGTGCGGGTGGGGGGATGGTGCATGTCACTCTCCTTGCGTGTGGGGGAGGCGGATGGGCCTGGAGGGGGATGGGGAGGGCTGACGTACGAATGATCTTGGAGAGCGCTCTCCAACAGGGGCCGAAAAAAGGCCCCTGTCCAGGGGTGCCGCGGTGCGGCTACGGCAGTTCGTAGTTCTCGTCGAGCACGGCGCCCTGATCGGGGTGGTTCTCGTCGTAGCCGTGCGGGTCGCACTGCAGGCCGCCCTTGACGCAGTGGGTGACCATCGCGTCGAGCGTGGCGGCGTCCCACCCGTTCATGAAGTCGTAGTGGAACGAGAAGCCGGCGCCGCTCGCCAGTTTCACCTGCGACATGTCACCGTTGACCGGCCAGGCCATCTTGAACTCGATCATCGGCAGTGCGACGGGGTGGTCGGCCGGGCAGGTGTTGTAGTTGTTCCCCGAGGCTTCCGGGTACGCCATGTGACTCTTGTGGTCGGGCGTGTCCAGGTGGATGCCGTCCCAGCAACTGGGTGCCTGGAGCCGCAGGTTGAGGTACGTGTCACGGCTGGTCGGGCAGGTGGCCGGGAAGTCGTAGTTCTTGAACTGCTCGCCGCACTCCCAGCCCTCGACGGTGCCCTTGAGGTTCTTGAACTCGTCCTCGCTCTGCATCGGGCTGCCGACCACGTACCGCAGTCCCCTGGGGAACGGCCGCACGCTGCGGTAGTCGGTGACGCCCGACTTGTAGTAGATGGTCTGGACGCCCTCGGGGAGGATCTTCTCTTCGCCGTTGAACAGGCTCGGCATCCAGTAGCCGGACTTGTCGCCGGGGGCCAGGCAGGTGGTGTCACCGGCCTCCAGCGAGGCGGTGGTGGTGTCGGCGTTCGTCGTGGTGTTGCCCATGAACGTGTGGTCATGGGACTTGCCCGGCTGCCCCGGGTAGACGATCGGGTCGTCCGGAGCGGTGTGCGTCGGGGCGCACTTGGCCTGGAACTCGTGGAAGTACGCGGCCGGCGGCACCTCCGTCGACGGGGTGACTCCGGTGACCGGCGGGTCGGCCATGATGTAGCCGTCCCCGTCCGGGTCGTCGCCCGAGGCCTTGGTGGAAGGCTCCATGCCGGGCATGCCCGGCATGGAGTACGCGGCGTGCCCGGCGTGCGTGCCCGCCGCCGCGGCCGGCGTCCCGGTGGACGCGTTCGCGGTTGCGGCTATCCCGGCGATCCCGGCCGTGGTCAGGGTCAGCGAGGTGAACAAGAGCAGTCCGGTGAGTGTTCTCGACCTCCGTGGCATGGAGACCTCCTGCTGCGTGGGTGGGGGATGCGTGAGGATGGGAGAGCGCTCTCCCGTTTCCGGGAGTGTTCCGCTCCTGACAAGAGCGTGTCAATAGTTGGTTAACGATGGCCGTCGTGCGCGGAGTTGGCGCGGCGAGGCGGATGGCCGGTGGCCGGCCCGGGTGACCTGCGACGAGGCCTACGGTGGGTCAACTCGCGTGCAACATGAACCTGTTACCGGCAGCCGGCGGGCCGGTCTCCGCGGCCGTCCCCGCTCCTGCGGGCCGTCGGGGGGAGCCTCGTGTGCGGTACGCAGGAGGCCGACGGCCCGTGAATCCGGCAGCAGGTCGGCCGCGCCGCTGATCAGGAGGGCCGGATCTTCAGCCTGTCCGCCGCAGTCGGTGACCCTGTGAGCCGTCAGTCCGGCGACGTGCGAAGAGGATGCCGCCGAGCCTGCTCTCGGCCGAGCTGAGCGTCGTCCGCGCCTCGACCGTGAAACCGGATTCTTCGAGGAGGGCGGCCATACGGCCGGGGCGACGGAGATGGACGTGGACCTTCATCGGGTGGCCGCCGTAGCCCTGCGCCTTCAGCCGCGACCCGTCACCGACGTGGAAGCCGAGCAGCAGGGGGCCGCCGGGCCGCAGTACCCGCCGGAAGTGCGCGAGCACGGTGTCGATCTCGTCGTCGGGGACATGGATCAGCGAATACCAGGCGATCAGCCCGGCCATCGAGGCGTCGGCGAGGGCGAGATCCGTCATGGAGCCGACCTCGAACCGTAGATCCGGGTGGTCACGCCGGGCGACCTCGATCATCGCGGGCGACAGGTCGATCCCGAACGCGTCCACGCCCAGACCGCGCAGGTGGGCCGTCATCCTTCCCGGCCCGCACCCCACGTCCGCGACCGGCCCCCCGCCGGTGGCTCGCACCAGTTCGGCGAAGAGCCCCAGGGCCGCGCGTTCGTAGGGTGTCTCGTCCAGGAGGCCGCGCACCTGGTCCGCGTAGTCGGCGGCGACGGTGTCGTAGGACGTCCGGGTGTCTGCCAGCCAGCTCTCGGATTCCATAACCGCACACGGTAGTTCAGGGACCCGGGTGCATCGCGGCTGCCTGAGGTCTTCGCCTCTGCGACGAAGCGGCACCGTGCGATGCACCGCATCTGACGCCGCGCGCCGATCCACCGGGGATGACGGGACAGCCCTCAGGAATCCTTCCCCCTCTCGATGATCTCTCTCAGCTGCTGTGTCGTGGGAGGGAGGCTGTCAGGGATGATCGTCCCGTGGTTCTTCTGGAAAGCGGCCACGATCGGGCCGTTGACCCGCACCCCGTCCTCTTGCTGCCGTGACTTGCCGGCGATCATCGCAGGCGCGCCGAACAGGACGAACGAGGCGAAGAAGCCGGCGATCCACCACAGGTTCTCTTCGTTGCTCCGGTCGAACTCGAACAAGCAGTAGGGGGCAGCGGCGACCATCAGGAGCCATCCGCCGATCGTGATGGTGCGCCATCTCCTGCGAAGGGACTTGACCTTCTCCGCGGGGAAGACGCGGACTTTCAGTATCTCTTCGCAGAAAGGGCAGGGGACATCCCTTTCGGTGACCCCGGTGTGAGGGCGTGGGATGTCTATCGGAATCGTGCTGAAATAGTCGACCGTCTCACGGTTGTCGTCGACGGTGCGCCCTTTGTAGTGCGCCAGCATCGCATTCGGGTAGTCCGGCATGAGCCGTTTCTTACCCTCAGGGGTCTCGACGAACCGCACCATTGAGGGCAGGGCCGCACCGGCCGGAACCGCAGGCGTCACCTCAACTCGTGTGCAGCATCAGCCCGATGCCCACCACCATCAGGCCGGCCGCCGCGATGCGCGGGGTGCCGAACCGTTCCTTGAAGAACACCGTGCCGATGGCCGCGCCGACGATGATCGAGGACTCGCGCAGGGCCGCGACCGGGGCCAGCGCCGCCCGTGTCTGGGCCCACAGGACGAGTCCGTACGCCGTCACCGACAGGGCCGCGCCGAGCAGTCCGCGCGCCGCGTACGGGCGGAGCTGGGCGGTCAGGGCGGAGCGGCGGCGGTGCAGGGCGTAGAGGGGGATGGCGATGCCCTCAAGGATCATCAGCCAGGCGATGTACCCGAGCGAGCTGCCCGAGGCGCGTACGCCCACGCCGTCGACCGTCGTGTAGCCGGCGATGGCGAGGCCTGTCGCGAGCGCGGCCAGGATCGCGGGCCAGTGCGGGCGCTTGCCGGAGCCGCGGATGCCCCAGAGGGCCAGCCCGACCAGCCCCGCCGAGGCCACGGCGACGCCGGCCGTGGCCCAGGCGTCCGGGCGCTCGCCCACGAACACGGCGGCCAGGACGGTGACCACCAGCGGTGCGGTGCCGCGGGCGATCGGGTACATCTGGCCGAAGTCGCCGAGCGTGAACGAACGCATCAGCAGCAGCATGTATGTCACGTGCAGGGCCGCGGAGACGAACAGGTAGGGCCAGGCGTCCGCCGCCGGGAACGGGGCGAACAACGCGACGGCCGCACCGATCAGCAGCCCGCCGCCGGAGATCAGGGTGAAGGAGACCAGCTGGTCCTTGATCGCGTGGGCGATGGCGTTCCAGCCGGCGTGCGTGAACGCGGCGATCAGGACGGCGAGGGCGACGAGCGGTGTCATGCGGTCTGCTCGCGCACGTCGACCACGGTGCCGCCGGCGTGCTTGATCAGCGTCTGCGGGTCGAGCGGGAAGACCGTGTACGGCGTACCGGCCGCCGCCCAGACCACCTGGTGGGCGAGCAGCCCGCGGTCGGCCAGCACCCGCGTCCTGGTGCGGTGCCCGAAGGGCGGCACGCCGCCGATCGCGTAGCCGGTGGCCTCGCGGACCACTTCTGCTCCCGGCCGCTTGACCTTCGCCGCGCCCAACTCCTGCCGTACCCGCTCCACATCGACCCGTGAGGAGCCGTCCATCAGCACCAGCACCGGCACCCCGTCGGCCTCGAAGATCAGCGACTTGACGATCTCGCTCAGCTCGCAGCCGACGGCGGCAGCCGCCTCGGCCGCGGTCCGGGTGGCTTCCGGGAAGCGGCGGATCTCGACGTCGAGGCCGAGCTCGCGCAGGGCCTCGGCGAATCGGGGATGGGCGGCGGCGCTGGCGGTGCCTGCCGAGGCGTTGGTGTCGGAAGTACTCATGTCCTGCACGCTATCGGCCGTGGTCGGGGGCGGGCGAGGCGATTCCCGGACCCCGGGATGTACGGCGAAGGCCCCTGCCGCGGGCGGGCAGGGGCCTCGGGGGCACGGGCGGCCGGCCTTGCGCCGTCACGGTCCCGCGAGCAGGACCTCCGCGACGACCGGCCCCGCCGCGTCTCCGCCGTGGCCGCCGGACTGCACCAGGGCCGCCGCCGCGAGGTTGTTGCTGAAGCCGGTGAACCAGCTGTCGGACGTGGCGTGACCGTCGATCTCCGACGAGCCCGTCTTGGCGCCCTTGGTCCCGCCCACGCGCGCCATGGCCTGGGTGGCGGTGCCTTCCTGGGCCGTGGCGGTGTACTGCAGCATCTGCTTCAACTGCGCCGACACCCCGCCCGGCAGCGGGTTCGCGGTGGCGAAGGTCCGGTTGTCCAGGTCCCTCGGGACAATGTAGGGCTGCAGGAACTGTCCGTGGACGGCGGTGGCGGTCACCGACGCCATGTTCAGCGGGTTCATCTGGACCTTGCCCTGGCCGATGTACGACGCCGCCGTCTCCGCGCCTTCCGATGCGGGCACCTTGCCGTCGACCGTGGCGATGCCGGTCTGCCAGTTGCGGCCGATCCCGAAGTACTGCGCGGCCTCGTTGCCCAGCGCCGTGCCCCGCTTGTCGCCCAGCGGCAGCACCGGCTTGATGAAAGCGGTGTTGCAGGACCTGGCGAAGGCCCTCTTCAACGTGGGGGAGTCCGTCATCGAGAAGTCGTCCAGGTTGTGGAAGGTCACGCCCTCCCAGGGCACCGTGGACGGGCACTCGACCGGCGAGTTCGCGTTGCCGAGACCATTCTGGATGATCATCGCGGCAGTGATGATCTTCATGGTCGAGCCGGGGGCCACCGCGCCGCTCCGGGCCGTTTCGAAGCCGGTCGACGGGTTGTTGGCGATGGCCCGTATCGCGCCGGTCGACGGCTCGACCGCCGCCACGGACGACTTCTCGAACTTCTTCACCCCCCGCTCGGCCGCCGCCTGGATCTTCGCGTCCAGCGTGGTCTGCACCTTGCCCGGTTTCCCCTTGACCAGGGTCAGCAGCGTCTTGTCGGCGCCGTCCGCGTTCGCGCTGTTGATCCAGGTCTCGACACCCACGGTGCCGCCGGCCTTCTCGCCGTACTTCTTGCGCAGTTCGTCCAGGATGCCGCCCAGCGAGGGGTACTTCTCCTTGGTGAGTACCTGGCCGTTGCGGTCGACCGCCTCGATCGACGCGGTCGACGCCTCGCCCGTCTCCAGCGACTCGCCCTTGCCCAGGTCCGGGTGGATGACGGAGGGCTTCCAGTCGACGAGCGCGTTTCCGGTGGTCAGTCCGCGCACCACGGTCAGCTCGGACGCGTACGACCAGGGCTTCGTCTTCCCCTTGTAGGAGACGGTCGCCTTGACGGTGTACGGGACCTTGGAGCCGACCGCCGGGCCGGGCGTGATGACGGCCTTGGTGACATGGGCCGTGTCGCTGTAGCCGGTCAGCGCCGGCCGGGCGTCGCCGTCGTTGTTGGTGAGCTGGGCCGCTACCTCCGCGTCGCCCTTCGCCCACGCTGCGAGGAACTTCTTCGACGTCTCGGCTGTCTCCTGCTTGGTGACCGGGCCGGTCCGCACCTCCTGCGAGGTGGTCTCGGCGTCCGAGCCGCCCCCGACGCCGCTGTCTCCGAGCCCGTCCAGGATGTTGTACGCCCCGTAGCCGACTCCGCCGACCACGACGGCGAACACCCCGCCTATGACGGCCACCTTCGCTCCACTGCGCATACCTGCAGTCCCCCTCCCCAGGAGGCCCCCTTGAACGTGTTCAAGGGGGCTTTTCCGGGCACTTTACGGGACGGACGTGGCAGCGGAGTCGGTTGTTATCGGAATGCGATCCGCCATGGCGTGAACAGACCGGTCAAATCCAGGTATCCAGCCACATGCGATCCCGCCAGGAATCCTCCGGAATGGAGGTCCCGGTGAACAGCGGCCAGAAGTAGATGAAATTCCAGACAATCAGCAGTACCAGTACGCCTGCCGCGACCGCACCCAGCGTCCGGCGCCGTTCCCCCGAGGGGTCGCCGGTCGCCAGGCCCAATTCATGGCGCGTCCCGGTACCCGCCGCCGGCCCCAGCATCGCGCCGATCATCATCGTCACCGCGAGACACAGGAACGGCACGAACACCACCGCGTAGAAAAGGAAGATGGTGCGTTCCTGGTACAGGAACCAGGGCACCCAGCCCGCCGCCACCCCGCAGGCGATCGCGCCGGCCCGCCAGTCGCGGCGGAAGACCCAGCGCCACAGCACGTACAGCAGCGCGAAGCAGGAGGCCCACCACAGCAGCGGCGTGCCGATGGCCAGCACCTCGCGTGCGCACTTGCCGGTCTCCGAGGCGGTGCAGCCGTTCTGCTCCTCGTAGAAGTACGAGACCGGCCTGCCCAGCACGATCCAGCTCCACGGATTGGACTGGTAGGTGTGACCGGACGTCAGGTTCACATGGAATTCGTAGACCTGGTTCTCGTAGTGCCACAGGCTGCGCAGCCAGTCCGGCAGCCAGGTCCAGCTGCCGCCCTTGCCGTCGGTGGCCGCCCAGTCCCGGTAGTAGCCGTGCCGGCTGGGGGAGTTGTGGATGATCCAGCCGGTCCAGGAGGCGATGTAGGTGAGGATCGCCACCGGAACCGTGGAGACGAACGCCGGGACCAGGTCCCGCTTCAGCACCGCCGTGTACGGCCGCACCGCACCCGCCGTACGCCGTGCGCCCACGTCCCACAGGACCGTCATCAGGCCGAACGCGACCAGGACGTACAGCCCGTTCCACTTGGTGGCGAAGGCCAGGCCCAGGGAGAGCCCGGCCGCGATCCGCCACGGGCGCCAGCCCAGCCGCAGGTTCTCCGCGACCCCGGCGTCCGGCCGCAGCACGCCCTCCGCGTCGACCGGCAGCGCGGCCGCCAGCCGGCGCCTGGCCCAGTCGCGGTCGGCCAGCAGACAGCCGAACGCGGCCAGTACGAAGAACATCAGCACCAGGTCGAGCAGTGCGGTGCGGCTCATCACGAAGTGCAGCCCGTCCACCGTGAGCAGCCCGCCCGCCAGACAGCCCAGGAACGTCGAGCGGAAGAGCCTGCGGCCGATCCGGCACAGCATCAGCACCGAGAGCGTGCCGAGCACCGCGACCATGAACCGCCAGCCGAACGGCGTGAAGCCGAAGAGCTGCTCACCGATCCCGATGATCCACTTGCCGACCGGGGGGTGCACCACATAGCCGGGGTCGGTGGGGATGTTCACCCGGGACGGGTCGCTGAGGATCAGCTTGTCGATGTCCTTGGGCCACGCCCCCTCGTACCCCTGGTTGATCAGCGCCCAGGAGTCCTTGGCGTAGTACGTCTCGTCGAATATCACCGCGTGCGGGCTGCCCAGCTTCCAGAACCGCAGCACTCCCGCGACCAGCGCGACCAGCAGCGGACCGCCCCAGGCCGACCAGCGCAGCAGCCGGTCCGCAAGCACCGGGGGCACTCCGAGCACCGCCCACAGCCGGTTCCCGGGGCGGGTGTACGGCGGAACCAGCCGTTCCCGCAGCCCGATCCCGGGCCGCGGCGAATGACCGAAGCGGCGGAGCCGCTGCTGCCAGGGAGTCGGCTCCGGGCCGTGCTGGTCCCCGGCGTCTTGGCCCTGCCGGGCTTCGGGCGCTGTACTCGTCACCGCGCCATCGTAGGGAACGCATCTGTGCGAGTGGTGCCGCCCGTGCTGGGAGGATGGACCTTGTGACGGAGACGACTGGAACGCTGGTACTCGCAGGGACCCCCATCGGCGATGTGGCGGACGCGCCGCCACGCCTCGCCACCGAACTGGAGACGGCGGACGTCGTCGCCGCCGAGGACACCCGCCGGCTGCGCCGGCTGACCCAGGCGCTGGGCATCCACACCACGGGGCGTGTCGTGTCCTATTTCGAGGGCAACGAGTCGGCCCGTACGCCGGAACTCGTCGAGGCGCTCACCGGTGGCGCCCGCGTGCTGCTGGTCACGGACGCGGGCATGCCGTCCGTCTCCGACCCCGGCTACCGGCTCGTCGCCGCCGCGGTGGAGCAGGGCATCAAGGTCACCGCCGTGCCCGGCCCGTCGGCCGTACTCACCGCGCTCGCCCTGTCCGGGCTGCCGGTGGACCGGTTCTGTTTCGAGGGCTTCCTGCCGCGCAAGGGCGGAGAACGCCTCGGCAAGCTCCGTGAGGTCGCCGACGAGCGCCGCACGATGGTCTTCTTCGAGGCACCGCACCGGCTCGACGACACCCTGGCCGCGATGGCCGAGGTGTTCGGCGCCGACCGGCGCGCCGCGGTGTGCCGGGAGCTGACCAAGACGTACGAGGAAGTGAAGCGCGGTCCGCTGGGCGAGCTCGCCGCCTGGGCGGCCGAGGGCGTACGCGGCGAGATCACCGTCGTCGTCGAGGGCGCGGCCGACTCCGGGGCCGAGGGGCTGGACGCCGAGGAGCTGGTGCGCAGGGTGCAGGTGCGCGAGGAGGCGGGGGAGCGGCGCAAGGAGGCGATCGCCGCCGTCGCCGCGGACGCGGGGCTGCCCAAACGCGAGGTGTTCGACGCGGTCGTAGCGGCAAAGAACGCTGCCAGGACCGGCCCCGCCGATGGCAAAGGACTATCGTAAAAGGCAAAGCCAGAGCCGCGCACCGGCCCCTTTTGCCACGAGAAGGCCAAGACCGCTCCAACACTCGGCAGGGCCCGGTGCGCTTCCACCGGTAAAGGCGTCCACTGGATAACAGGACGCATTCTCCGGAGTGCTTGTCCGGCGGACAAGAGGAGCAGGCATGAGTGAGATCGCAGCAACCACCGCGCACGAGGCGTATGCCTTCGCCTGCATGAGGTGCGGACACGGCTGGGAACAGGCCTACGAAATAGAGCATCACGTCGACGCCTCCAACAACGCTTTCGTGGTCTACAAGGCGGACGGCGAACGAGTGCCCTCCCCCCTTTCCACGCCCACCTGCGGCAACTGCGGCGGGCACGTCGTGCGGATCATGCGGGCCGGCCGGGTCTCGACGGTCCAGCAGCTGCTCCAGAACCGCCGTCCCCTCGACGACACCGGCACCCTCGACACCGGCACCCTCGACCGGGAGGACGAGGCCGTGGCCGCCACCGCCGCTCCGGCCGGTGAGCACCACTGGCACCTTGCCGACCTGCTGCATCCCTTCCGCAAGTGAGGCCCCGGCCACGGTCCTCGTACGATCGTGGCCATGAGCCGTACCGAAGCCCCGCCGCTGCCCGAACCCCTCCGGGTACCGGTCGCCGATTCGCACACGCACCTGGACATGCAGGACGGCACCGTGGAGGAGGGCCTGGCCAGGGCCGCCGCGGTCAACGTGACCACCGTGATCCAGGTGGGATGCGACGTGAAGGGCTCGCGCTGGGCCGCCGAGACGGCGGCCGCGCACCCGAGCGTGCACGCGGCGGTCGCCCTGCACCCCAACGAGGCGCCGCGGATCGTGCACGGGGATCCGGATGGCTGGTCGCGGCAGGGGACGCGCGAAGGGGGCGGCTCGGCCGCTCTGCACGAGGCCCTCGCCGAGATCGACGCACTGGCCGCTCTGGACCACGTGCGCGGCGTCGGTGAGACCGGACTCGACTGCTTCCGGACCGGCCCCGAGGGCATGGCGGCCCAGGAGGAGTCCTTCCGGGCCCATATCGAGATCGCCAAACGGCACGGCAAGGCGCTCGTCATCCACGATCGCGAGGCGCACGCCGATGTGTTGCGGATCCTCGCCGACGCGGGCGCCCCCGAGCGGACCGTCTTCCACTGCTACTCCGGCGACGCGGACATGGCCCGGATCTGCGCGGACGCCGGGTACTTCATGTCGTTCGCGGGCAACATGACCTTCAAGAACGCCCAGCCGCTGCGCGACGCGCTGGCCGTCGCGCCCACGGAACTGGTCCTCGTCGAGACGGACGCGCCGTTCCTCACCCCCGCTCCGTACCGCGGACGGCCTAACGCGCCGTACCTGATTCCGGTCACGCTGCGCGCCATGGCGGCGGTGAAGGGCCTCGACGAGGACACCCTGGCTTCGGCTGTCGCCGACAACACCGCTCGCGCGTTCGACTACTGACCCCCGCCGGCCCACGCGGTCGCGACGCTGGGTAGTCGTGCCGCTTTGGAGAGTCACACCCGCTCCGCTATTGTCCCGGGCGCCAAGAGTGAGCCGGCCGGTACGGATCTTCTGGAGCGTCGTGAGCAATTCGCAGGGCAGTCACCGCGCAGTACGTGGCAGGGGACGGACGGCGGACGCGGCGCCACGCGGCCCCGTCCCGGCCACCGTTCCGGGCCCGTCGCCCGTACCGCTGCACGAGGAGCTGACACTGGCGGCGTGGCCGCTGCACGCACCCACCGTGGTGGATCTGCCGGGTGGCGGCACAGGGCCGACCGTCGTGGACCTGGTGCGGGGTGGCGCCGGCCCGGCCGCCCCTACCGTCGTGGACCTGCCGGGTGGTGGCACGGGGCCGACCGTCGTGGACCTGCCGGGGGCCGGCTCCGTGCTCGCCCCCGCTCCCGGTGGCCGGGCCGGTGCCCGGCGGGCCGGGCGGCGGCGCAGGGGGCCCGCCCGGCCCGAGAACCTGCGGCGGCTGGTGCCGCAGGCGCTCGTCGTGGCGTTCCTGGCAGGCGGCACCACCGCGTTCATCGCCGACGACAAGGCGGTGACGCTGGACATCGACGGGGAGCCGCGCACCCTGCACACCTTCGCGGACGACGTCGGCGAACTCCTCGCGGACGAGGGCATCGCCGTGGACGGCCACCGGACGGTCATCCCTGACCCGGCGAGCGCTCTCGGCAACGGCGACGAGATCACCGTCCGCAGCCGGCGCCCGGTGACGCTCACGCTCGACGGGGTGCGGCGCCGGGTCTGGACCTCGGAGCACACGGTCGGCGACGCCCTGCGACGGCTCGGGGTGCGTGCCGAGGGGGCCTATCTCTCCGTTTCCCGGGCCGCGCCGATCGGCCGCACCGGACTGGCGCTGGACGTGCGCACCGAACGCACCGTGACCGTGATGGCCGACGGCCGCGAACACACCGTCCGCACCAACGCCGCCACCGTCCGCGAGGCCGTGGCCCGGGCCGGTGTCACCCTGCGCGGCGACGACACCACGTCCGTGGCCCCGGAGAGCTTCCCGCGCGAGGGCCAGACCGTCTCGGTGCTGCGGATCACCACCACCCGAGAGGTGCGCGAGGAGCCGCTGCCGTACGCCGTCGAGCGGACCGGGGACGGCTCGCTGGCCGCCGGTACGGAGGTCGTCGAACGGAAGGGGCGGGACGGCACCCGCCGGGTCATGTACGTCCTGCGGACCGTCAACGGTGTCCGGCAGAAGCCCAGAGAGGTGGACGCTGAGGTGGTGCGGGAGCCGGTCAGCCAGGTCGTGAAGGCCGGCACCGGGAGGCGCACCGCCGGGAGGCGGTCCTGAGGTCCGTCCCGCAGGGCCTGTCCGGCGGGCGGGACACGGGCCGCCCGGCCCGTAGGCTTGACGGGTGAGCACCACAGAGCCCGACGCCCTCCTGGGCCCCGCAGACATCCGCGAGCTGGCCGCGACGCTGGGCGTACGCCCCACCAAGCAGCGCGGCCAGAACTTCGTCATCGACGCCAACACGGTCCGCCGGATCGTGCGCACCGCGGAAGTCCGCCCCGACGACGTGGTGGTCGAGATCGGCCCCGGTCTCGGTTCGCTGACCCTGGCGCTGCTGGAGGCGGCCCGCCGGGTCGTCGCCGTCGAGATCGACGACGTGCTGGCGGGCGCGCTGCCGGCCACGGTCGCCGCCCGGATGCCGGAGCGCGCGGACCGGTTCGCCCTCGTCCACTCGGACGCGATGCTGGTACGGGAACTGCCGGGCCCGCCGCCGACCGCACTGGTCGCCAACCTTCCGTACAACGTCGCCGTGCCCGTGCTGCTCACCATGCTCGACCGTTTCCCGACCATCGAGCGGACCCTGGTCATGGTGCAGGCCGAGGTCGCCGACCGGCTGGCCGCGCGGCCGGGCAACAAGGTCTACGGAGTGCCGTCGGTGAAGGCCAACTGGTACACCGACGTCAAGCGCGCCGGTTCCATCGGCCGCAAGGTCTTCTGGCCCGCCCCGAACGTCGACTCGGGACTCGTCTCCCTGGTGCGCCGGGCCGAGCCCGTCGCCACGACGGCGAGCAAGGCCGAGGTCTTCGCGGTCGTCGACGCCGCGTTCGCCCAGCGCCGCAAGACGCTGCGCGCGGCGCTGTCCGGCTGGGCGGGATCCGCGCCCGCCGCCGAAGCCGCCCTCGTCGCGGCCGGCGTCTCGCCGCAGGCCCGCGGCGAGGCCCTGACCGTCGAGGAGTTCGCCGCCATCGCCGAGAACAAGCCCGTGGGGAGCGCGACAGGGGACCCGTCGTCCGGGAGCGCCGGCGGCAGCGGGTCCGCCGGAAGCACCGCAGGCGACCGGACCGAGGGGGGTGCCGAGTGAGCGTCACCGTCCGCGTTCCGGCCAAGGTCAACGTCCAGCTCGCGGTCGGCGCCGCGCGCTCCGACGGCTTCCACGACCTGGCCAACGTCTTCCTCGCCGTCGGCCTGTACGACGAGGTCACCGTCACCCCGGCCGACGATCTGCGCATCACCTGCTCCGGGCCGGACGCCGCACAGGTCCCGCTGGACGCCACCAACCTCGCCGCCCGCGCCGCGATCGCCCTGGCCGGGCGCCACGGCATCGAGCCCCGGGTGCACATCCACATCGACAAGGACATCCCGGTCGCGGGCGGGATGGCGGGCGGCAGTGCCGACGGCGCCGGCGCCCTGCTGGCGTGCGACGCGCTCTGGTCCACCGGAGCCGGCCGCGAGGAGCTGCTGGCCATCTGCGCGGAGCTGGGCAGCGATGTCCCGTTCAGCCTGGTCGGCGGCGCGGCCCTCGGGGTGGGCCGCGGCGAGCAGCTGACCCCGGTGGAGACCGGCGGCACGTTCCACTGGGTCTTCGCGGTCGCCGACGGCGGACTCTCCACGCCGGCGGTGTACCGCGAGTTCGACCGGCTCACGGCGGGGACGGCAGTACCCGAGCCCGTCGCGTCCCCGGTGCTCCTGGAGGCGCTGCGGACCGGCGACACCCAGGCTCTGGCCGCTGCCCTGAGCAACGGCCTCCAGCCTGCCGCACTCTCGCTGCGGCCCTCGCTGGCCGACACCCTGGCCGCGGGCACCGCCGCGGGCGCCGCGGCCGCGCTGGTCTCCGGCTCGGGGCCGACCACCGCGTTCCTGACCGAGGACGAGGCGTCCGCCCGCAAGGTCGCCGATGCGCTGATCGCCTCGGGAACCTGCCGCAGCGCCCGCACCGCGACCTCCCCGGCGCCGGGCGCCACGCTCCGCTGACGGGACGGCTGCGGGCTCCGCCGGCCGGATGCCGCCGGCAGAGCCCGCACCCCCCACCTCAGCCGAGCCGCAGGCTCCGCTTCGCCAGCTCGTACGCGGGGAGCATGTCCCGGTGTTCCTGCGAGTCCAGTCCGCCCAGGTGCACCACGACCGGTCCGTCCGGAGTGGCGACGGCGAAGGCCCGTGCCTCGCGCGACTCGTCCATGACCTCGCTGCGGACGGTGTAGGCGACCTCGGTCACGGCGAGCTTTCCGACCGTGGTCCGTGAGTACGTCGTCCCCGACGCGTTCTCGTCGGCCGCCACGAATTCCTCCAGCACCTGACGCGGGGAGGCGGCACCCTTTCCTTCGCCCTGCCACACCCGCAGGAACCCGATGTGCCCCGCGGGCTTCGCGTCGATCTCGCAGGCCATGGAGACCGGGCCCTGCATGCCGAGCGCGGCGTCCACGGGGGAGCCGGAGCCGAGGGTGACGGCCTTCGCCTTCCACCGCTTCGCCACGTCGAAGGTGACACGCAACTCGCACCCGGACCCTGCGCGCCCGACCGTGCCTGCCCCGGCCTCCGCGCTGCCGGTGGCGCTCCCGGCCGTCACCCCGCCGCCCGGCGACGCCTCCGCCCCGGTGCCGCCGCCCGGCTCCGCCGAACATCCGGCCAGCGCCCCCGCGACCAGCAGTACGGGGACGAGCCCCCGAACCGTACGACCCACCACAACGTCTCCCCACCCCGGAATCCAGGGGTTGGCTCCCCCGGCCGCAGATCATTTCGCGCCAGGTATCGCACGGTCCACGCAGAGTTATCCACAGGGTGTGGTGGGGATCACAAGGGGCCCGTAGCCTGGGCTTTCCACGTTGGGAAGCGCGCAGGCGCCGGGGGTCGGGGGTCGGTATGAAGTGCGGACGCTGTGATTCGGCGGTTCAGGGGCCGGACGGCCGCTGCGCGCGCTGCGACAGCCCGCAGGCGCCTCCGGCACAGGCGGCGCAGGGTCACCCCGTGCCGCCTGTGCAGGACGCCGTGCCGCCTGTGCAGGGCGCACCCGTGCAGGACATGCCCGCGTCGCCCGTGCGGGATACGCCCGTGCCGCCCGTGCCTGACAGACCCGCTCCGCCGGCGCCGCCCGCCGGGCCCGTGCCGTTCGTGGAGGCGCCGCCGCGGTACCCGCCGGTGGTGCGCCCGTCCCCGGCCGGTGGGCTGGGTACGGCGACCGTGGTGCTGTTCTCGGTGGTGGCGGGCCTCGCGCTGCTGCGGCTCGTCGCGGACATGAATCTGTACGAGAAGCTGGACAGCCCCTGGGCGGCCTATTTCGCGCTGCGTGGTGAGCGGCCGCTCAGCGGCTTCTGGGCCACCGCGGTGGTGCTGCTGAACGTGTCCTTCCTCGGGGCCGTACCGGTCTTCCTCTGCTGGTTCCACCGGCTGCGGATGAACGCGGAAGCGCTCGCGCCCGGCCGGCACCGCACCTCGCCGGGGATGGCCGTCGGCGCGTGGTTCATCCCGGTGGCCAACTGGTGGATACCGAAGCAGATCACCGACGACATCGCCGCCGCGGCGGAGGGCCCGCCGCAGGCCGGCCCTTACGGCTACCCGCTCCGCCGGCCGGGCAGTGGAGCCGTCACCGGGTGGTGGATCACGTGGGTGATCTCCAGCGCCTTCGCGGCCCTGGCCTGGATCCAGTTCAGCTCGGTGGACGAGACGGACTTCGACGGCATACGCACCGCGTTGTTCCTGCTGGCCGTCTCCGACGTCACGCTGGCGGGCGCGGGCGTCGTGGGGGCGGTCGCGGTCCGGCAGCTGACCACGGCGCAGGACGCCCGCCTAGGCTTCGGCCCCCCGCCGATGGGGACACGGCCGCCACAGCCCTACCCGGGACCGCCGCCGGGTCCCTACCCCGGACCGCCGCCGGGTCCCTACCCCGGGCCTCCGGCGGGTCCCTACCCCGGGCCTCCGGCGGGTCCCTACCCCGGGCCTCCGCGGGGCGCCCAACCCGGGCCTCCGCCGGGATCGCCGCCCGGACCGCACCACCCGGGACCGCCCCCGCAAGCGCCGCCCGGCCCGCACCCCGGCCCGCTCCCACAGGCGTCGCCGGGGCCCGGCCCGCACGGGTGAGCGGGCGCTCGTACGGAGCCGCGCACCATGGCGACTACGCTGAAGGTCAGTGTTTTCCTTCGAGCTGGAGCGTAAGTGGCCGTCAACCTCGTCAATGTCGAGCAGGTCAGCAAGGTGTACGGCACCCGTGCGCTGCTCGACGGTGTGTCCCTCGGTGTGTCCGAGGGGGACCGGATCGGTGTCGTCGGTCGTAACGGAGACGGCAAGACGACCCTCATCCGGATGCTCGCCAAGCTGGAGGACGCGGACACCGGCCGCGTCACCCACAACGGCGGGCTGCGTCTCGGCGTCCTGACCCAGCACGACTCGCTCGACCCGCAGGCGACGGTCAGGCACGAGGTCATCGGTGACCTCGCCGACCACGAGTGGGCGGGCAGCGCCAAGATCCGCGACGTACTGACCGGGCTCTTCGGCGGACTCGACCTGCCGGGCTTCGAGCACGGCCTGGACACCGTCATCGCCCCGCTCTCCGGCGGTGAGCGCCGCCGGATCGCGCTCGCGAAGCTGCTCATCGCCGAACAGGACCTGATCGTCCTCGACGAGCCGACCAACCACCTCGACGTCGAGGGCATCTCCTGGCTGGCCGGCCATCTGCGCGCCCGCCGCTCGGCACTGGTCTGCGTCACCCACGACCGGTGGTTCCTGGACCAGGTCTGCACGCGCATGTGGGACGTCCAGCGTGGCACGGTCCACGAGTACGAGGGCGGCTACAGCGACTACGTCTTCGCCCGGGCCGAGCGGGAGCGGATCGCCGCCACCGAGGAGGGCAAGCGGCAGAACCTGATGCGCAAGGAGCTGGCCTGGCTGCGGCGCGGCGCCCCCGCCCGTACGTCGAAGCCGCGCTACCGCATCGAGGCGGCCAACGAGCTGATCGCCGATGTGCCGCCGCCCCGTGACACCAGCGCGCTGATGAAGTTCGCCAACGCCCGGCTCGGCAAGACCGTCTTCGACCTGGAGGACGTGACCGTCCAGGCCGGCCCCAAGACGCTGCTCACCCACCTCACCTGGCAGCTCGGCCCCGGCGACCGGATCGGTCTGGTCGGGGTCAACGGCGCGGGCAAGACCTCGCTGCTGCGGGCGCTGGCCGAGGCGGCCCGTACCCAGGGCGACGAGCAGCCCGCGGCCGGGAAGGTCGTCGTCGGCAAGACGGTCAAGCTGGCCTACCTCTCCCAGGAGGTCGCCGAGCTCAACCCGAACCTCCGGGTGCTCGAAGCGGTCCAGCAGGTGCGGGACCGGGTCGACCTCGGCAAGGGCCGGGAGATGACCGCGGGCCAGCTCTGCGAGCAGTTCGGCTTCACCAAGGAGAAGCAGTGGACCCCGGTCGGCGATCTGTCGGGCGGTGAGCGCCGCCGGCTGCAGATCCTGCGGCTGCTGATGGACGAGCCCAACGTGCTCTTCCTCGACGAGCCCACCAACGACCTGGACATCGAGACCCTGACCCAGCTGGAGGACCTGCTCGACGGCTGGCCCGGGTCGATGATCGTGATCTCCCACGACCGGTTCTTCATCGAGCGGACCACGGACCGGGTGCTGGCGCTGCTCGGTGACCGCTCGCTGCGGATGCTGCCGCGCGGTATCGACGAGTACCTGGAGCGCAGGCGGCAGATGGCCGCGGCGGGCACCCCCGCCGCGGTGGCGCCCACGCCGTCCTCGCCGTCCGCCCCCGCACCGGCTCCGGGCGTTTCGCCGCAGGAGGCACGCGCGGCGAAGAAGGAGCTGCAGAAGGTCGAGCGGCAGCTCGACAAGATGTCGACCCGCGAGACGACGCTGCACGCCCAGATCGCCGACAACGCCACGGACTTCGAGAAGGTGGCGAAGCTGGACGCAGAACTGCGTGAACTGGTGGCGGAGCGCGATGTGCTGGAGATGCGCTGGCTGGAACTGGCCGAGGACGCCTGACCGCTGAGCCGCACCGCCGTGCAACTCGGACGGCCGGTGCGGTCGGTGGGGCTCTTTGGGGCCTGTGGGGCGGATGGTAGAAAGAGATCTTGCCCGGCGCGGTAGCCGGACCGTGCCACACCGCAGGTGACAGAGGAACAGGGGGACGGGCCGATGAGCCAGCCGCCCGGACAGCAGCCGCCACAGGGTGAGTTCGGAGCCCCTTACGGCCCGCCGCCCGAGCAGACGCCCGCGGCCCCGGGCGAGGGCACGGCGCAGCCGGCCGGCCCGTACGGAGCCCCCGCACAGCCGGGCCCCTACGGACAGCCCGCGCCGGGGTACGGCCAACCCCCGCAGCCCGCCCCCGGCTACGGGCACCCGGCCCAGCCCGCCCCCGGCTACGGATATCCGCCGCAGCCCGGCCCGTACGGGCAGCCGGCGCAGGGCTACGGCTACCCGGCGCAGCAGCCACAACAGCCGGCGCAGCCGCCGCAGTCCGGCGGGCCCCGCGGCGGCGGGTGGTTCCGCGGCCGGACCGGCGTGATCGTCGGCGCCGTGCTCGCGGTGGCGCTCCTGGCCGGTGGCGGCATCTGGTACGCCGTCGGCGGGGACGACAGGGGAGGGAAGCCGGCGGCGGGTCCGACGGGCGGCTCGGAGCAGCCCGGCCCCACGCCCTCGCCGAACCCGACCAGGGAGAAGAAGCGGGAGGACGGCAAGCTCGGCCCCGACGCGGAGGCAGCGGCCGTCAACGCCAAGCGCAAGCCGGGCGAGGCGAAGATGCTCTGGCTCCAGGAGGGCGGCGTCGACCTGCCGGAGGGCGGCGAGGACGTGTACGGCCCGTGGATCGTCGGGGACACCGTCGTCAAGGCGATGTACCACACCGTCACGGGTTACGGGGTGACGGACGGCAAGCTCAAGTGGAGCCTGCGGCTGACCACCAACGCGTGCGCGGCGCCTTCGCAGCCCACCGCCGACGGCAAGATCGTGCTGGGCGTCAAGCACACCACGTCGGGCGACTCCGAATGCGACGCCCTCCAGATGATCGACCTCAGGACGGGAAAGGCCGGCTGGCACAAGTCGTACGTCCGCAAGGGCCTCTGGGACGGGCTCTCCGACCTCAGGATGGCGATCAACGGCGACACCGTGACCGTGGGGCGCACCAGCAGGACGGACGCCTTCCGGGTCAGTGACGGCAAGGTGCTGTTCGGGAAACTGCCCGGCAACTGCCAGCCGTTCGGGTTCGCCAGCGGGGACGTGGCCATCGCCGCCGCCAGCTGCCAGACCGCCGCGGACGACCACAAGGAACAACTGATCCAGAAGATGGACCCGGTCACCGGCAAGGTGCTGTGGTCGTACAAGGTCAAGAAGGGCTGGGAGGTCGCGCAGATCTACTCCGCCGATCCTCCGGTGATCGCGCTCAAGCAGCCGGAGAAGCTGGCTGTTCTGGTGCTCAACGCCAACGGCACCTATCGTTCCCAGCTCTCCGGGGGGCCGGGCAACTACGCGGTCAGGTGCGACGAGGACTTGATCGTCCAGGGCCGCAACCTCGACAACTGCGTCGGGGCGGCCGCCGATGCGAACACGTTCTACATGAGGACCGGGCCCGTCGATGTCAAAACCGGCGACGGCAACAAGGTCGCCGCCTTCGATCTGGCCACCGGCAAGCCCAGGTGGACGGTCTCCTCGCCGGCCGACCGCTCCCTCACCCCGCTGCGGACGGAGGGCGGCAGGCTGCTGATGTATCTCGCGCCGGCCAAGAACAAGGGGGGCGGCATCGCCTCCATCCCGTCCACCGGCGGAAAGTGGCAGATGGTGATGCGCCACCCGGCCGCCGGTGCCGAGGACGAGCGCGACCTGACCGACCCGCGCATCGTCTATGCGGGCGGCCGCACCATCCTGGGGCAGACCCGGATAAGCGGAATCAGCGGGGACGACGAAATCTGGATGCGGTCGATGGTGGCCTTCGGCAGCT
The DNA here is from genome assembly GCF_042882365.1 of Streptomyces sp. NPDC058221. Classification (NCBI taxonomy): domain Bacteria; kingdom Bacillati; phylum Actinomycetota; class Actinomycetes; order Kitasatosporales; family Streptomycetaceae; genus Streptomyces; species Streptomyces sp. NPDC058221. The sequence goes on from NZ_JBHVWF010000068.1 coordinate 37,611, forward strand.
GACGGCCGGGGGCGTAACGGCGGCATCACGGGCCGGTTCTCCCTTGGGAACAGGGGTGGACCGAACCGAGGGCGGTGGTGGGGCGGGTGGTACAAAGAAGCCCCGCTCGACTGTCGTAACACTGCGGGATCCATGCCCGATTCGCTCCATTTCGCTGGAGATTCAGGGGGTCTTGTCCGACTCCTGGAGCCCGGCGGAATCGCGGGGGAGTCCGGAACGGGCACCGGACCGCACGAAGGGGGACGCGCTGATGACCCAGCCGCCCAGCCAGCAACCGCCGCAGGGAGGCTTCGGCGCTCCGCAGGAGCCGCCGCAGGGGGTCCCTCAGCCGCCCCAGGGCCCGCCGCAGACGCCGCCGCCCGCGCAGCCCCCGGCTGCCCCGCCCGGTCCGCCTTCGGCGCAGCCGGGCTACGGCTACCCGCAGCAGCCCGGCCAGCCGCAGCAGCCCCCGTACGGCCAGCCGCAGCAGCCGGGCCCGTACGACAAGCCGCAGCAGCCGGGCCAGCCGCAGCAGCCCGGCCCCTACGGTCAGCCGCAGCCGGGTCCCTACGGCCAGCAGCAGCCGGGCCCCTACGCCCAGCAGCCCGGTCCGTACGGCCAGCCGCAGCAGCCCGGTTACGGATATCCGCAGCAGCAGTACCCCGGCTCACCGGTCGGGGGAGGTCCGGCGGGTCCCGGTGGCGGCAACCCCTTCAAGGGCAAGCCCCTGATGATCGTCGCCGCCGCGGTCGTCGGACTGCTGGTCGTCGGCGGCGGCGTCTACCTGGCCACGAGCGGGGGTGACGACGACAAGAAGCCGGTCGCGAAGCAGAGCGACGACGTCCAGAAGCCGTCCACCTCCCCGTCCGTGGACGAGGGGGACGGCAACGGGACGGGCCGTGACGCCGACGACGACCTGAACGGCGGGCGCAAGCCCGGCGAGGCGAAGGTCCTCTGGCTCCAGAAGAACGACGTCGACCTCCCGAAGAACGGCTCCGACGTGTACGGGCCGTGGATTGTCGGCGACACCGTCGTCAAGGGCATGTACCGCACGGTCTCCGGCTTCTCGGTGGCCGACGGCAAGCAGAAGTGGACGCTGAAGCTGGGCACGGACATCTGCTCCGCACCGGAGCAGACCACCAGCGACGGCAAGATCGTCATCGGCGTGAAGAACGGCACCACCTCCAAGGCGGACTGCTCGGACCTCCAGCTGATCGACCTCAACACCGGCAAGACCGGCTGGAAGAAGTCGATCAAGAGCAGTGGCCTGTTCGACATGATGTCGGACATCTCCCTCGCGATCAGCGGCGACACCGTGACGGTCGGCCGCACCGGCGCATCGAACGCCTTCCGGGTGAGCGACGGCAAGGAGCTGTTCGGCAAGCGGGACGGCATCTGCCAGCCGTTCGCCTTCGCGGGCGGATCCAAGCTGATCGCCGCCACGAACTGCCGCACCGACGACGTCGACAAGCCGCAGCACGAGGTCGAGGAGGTCGACCCGGTCACCGGGAAGCCCAAGTGGACCTACAAGCCCGCGCGCGGCTGGGAGATCGACAAGTTCTACTCGGTGAGCCCGCTCGTCGTCTCGCTGACCAAGGGCAGCGGCGACGACAAGCAGTGGAGCGTCCTGGCGCTCAAGGAGAACGGCTCGCTCCGCTCCCAGATCGTCAGCGACAAGGGCGACAAGTTCTCGACGAGCTGCGGCAGTGCCTTCGCCATCTTCGGCAAGTCCGTCGACGGCTGTGACGGTGTCGTGGCGGATCCCAACACGCTCTACCTGACGACACAGGACGACACCAGCGGCACCGCCCGGACCAACAAGGTCGTCGCGTTCAACCTCAACACCGGCAAGACGAAGTGGAAGGCCAAGGCCCCCGCCGAGCAGACCATGAGGCCGTTGCGCATGGAGGGCGGCAGCCTGGTGCTCTACGTGGACGCCGCTTACGGCAAGGGCGGCGGTATCGCCACACTCGGGTCGGGCGGCGGTACTCCGCAGATGGTGTTGAAGCACCCGGCCTCGACGGCGGAGATCGAGAGCGGCTTCTACGACGAGAAGATCCTGTACGAAGGCGGCCGTTCGTTCATCGTGAGCGGCCGGGTCAGTGCCACCAACGACAAGGCAGAGCTGGAGACGAAGACCATGATGGCCTTCGGCAAGTAACAGCTCCCCCACGGCACCCGCAGGAACCCCGTCCGGCCGCGCGCC
>NZ_JBHVWF010000069.1:0-39600 GCF_042882365.1 Streptomyces sp. NPDC058221
TGGTGTTCGTCTATTGGTGTCGGGCTGAGCCAGGGGTGGGGGTGCGCCCCCGGACAGCACTGCGTCCGGGGCCGGAGCACGCCCGTCACCATGGTGTTCGCCCCGGTCTCTCCTGCTCGCACGGGAGCGTCAGGCGGGTCCGTCGCACCGCGCGGCCGGTGCGACCGGAAGGTCCCGCATCCGGCGCAGCGGCCCGATCAGGAGGAGCAGCGGGGTCAGGGCGAGTCCCGCGGTGAGCAGCCACAGGGCCGGCCGTAGTCCCAGGGCGGTGCCGAGCACCCCGCCGAGCAGGGAACCGAAGGGAATGGAGCCGAAGTTCGCGACGGAGATACTGGCCGAGACCCGGCCGAGCAGCCGGGGCGGACAGTAGCGCTGGCGGAACGCTCCCTGGATCACGTTGGCGAGCACGACTCCGAGCGAGAGGACTGCGCTCCCGACCGCCAGAGCGGACAGCGTCCAGCCCGTCCCTGTCAGCGGGACCAGCAGGGCGAACGGGGCGCTGAGGACCGTGGTGACCAGCAGCGCGCGGGCTGAACCGAACCGTGCGATCAGGTGTTTCGCGGTGGTGGCCCCGAGGATTCCGCCGACGCTGCTGGACGCGAGGAGCCAGCCGGTGGCCCCTTCGGGCACCCGGAGTTCACGGATGATGAAGACCGGCAGGATCGCCGCCTCAGCAGTGAGCAGCAGGTTGGTGGCGGTGCCGTACAGCGTCAGGATGCGCAGGTAGGGGTCCTCGAAGGTGAACCGGAGTCCCTCTTTGATGTCCTGCCGCAGTGCGCGGCGTTCGGGGGGCTCCTCCGGGAGCGGCTCCTTGCTGCGGATACCGGAGAGGCACAGCGCGGCCACGAGGAACGTCGCCGAGTTGACGAGGAGACCGGAGGCGGCGCCGAACGCCTGGGCCAGCAGACCGCCTCCGCCCAGCCCCGCGACCTGGGCGACCGACTCGCTGCCCTGGAGCTTGGCGTTGGCCTCCTGGAGGTCCTTGGGATCGACGACCGAGGGCACGTAGACCTTGTACGAGATCCCGAAGAAGACGGCGGCGAAGCCGTTGATCAGCGCCACGAGCAGCAGCTGGGTCATCGTCAGGATCCCGAGCCGGCCCGCGACCGGAACGCTGGCCAGGAGCACGAGCGGGACCAGGTTGCAGATCTGCATGATCGGCCGGCGCCGCATCCGGTCCACCCAGGCGCCGGCCGGCAGGCCGATCAGCAGCCAGGGCAGCCAGGACGCGGCAGCCAGCAGACTCACCGAGAGGGTGCTCGCGTCGAGCTCCACCACGGCCACCAGGGGCATGCCGACACCGGTGATGCTGATGCCGACGCGGTTGGTCGTCTCGCCCAGCCACAGCAGCCGGAAGTCGCGGTGGCGGAGCAGCCCGCTGCTCGGCGGCGGTTCGTGGCCCGTTTCGGGGGCGCGCTCGGTCAGTCCGGCGCTCATGGCGTCACGGACCTGAGCGCGGCCGGGGCCAAGAGGATGCCGGGTCTCCCCGCATTCCGTGGCAGAGCGTCACGTACAGGTGCGGGGCGGGCATTCACCATGGTCTCCTCGGTCTCCAGCGGGTCGCCGGTGAACAGCCTCCATCAAGCCGTTCCCGGAACCTTCCCGATGCGATCCCACGGCTTCCTTGTGCCGGGCGGGCTACCATCGCCTCGCGCCTGGAGCGCTGCGGCTGGGCAGGTCCGAGGGGGAGGATGCGTGGCAGCGGAAGAAGCAATTCACCTGCGCTTCAACATTCTTGGCCCGATAGAGGCGTGGTCGGACGGGACGCGGCTCCGGCTCGGCGGAGTCATCCAGGAGCGAGTTCTGGCGACTCTGCTCCTGGAGCCCGGAAGGGTACTTCCGGTGTCCCGGCTCGTCGAAGCGGCCTGGGACGAAGAGCCGCCGCCGACGGCACCGCACCAGGTGCGCAAGGCGGTCGCAGATCTCCGAAGGCGGATACCGGGGGGCGCCCGTGTCCTGCTCACCGACGGGCCCGGCTATCGCGTGGCCGCCGAACAATGCGCTGTCGATCTGACCGAGTTCGGCGCCCTCATACGGAAGGCGAAGCTCACCGCGTCCGAGGGCCGCACGGGCGAAGCCGCCGGGATGTTGCGCGGTGCCCTCGCCCTGTGGCGGGGGCCGGTTCTGTCGGGGGGCGGCGGTCCGGTCATCGCCGCCGCGTCCATCTCCCTGGAGGAGCGCAGGCTGACCGCGGCGGAACAGCTCTTCGAACTCCGCCTCGGCCTCGGCGAGGACACCGAACTCGTCGTCGAGCTGCGCGAGCTGGCCCAGCAGCACCCCTTGCGGGAGTCCCTGCGCGGGCAGTTGATGATCGCCCTCTACCGGTGCGGCCGGCAGGCCGAGGCCCTTGAGGAGTACGGCAGGGTGCGCGGGCTCCTCGCCGAGGAACTCGGGATCGGTCCCGGCTCCCGTCTCACCGGACTGTACGAGGGAATCCTCCGGGACAGCCCCGAGCTGGCCGGACCGGAACCGGCGGCCGAGCCCGTCGTACTGCCCGCCGGGCCCCCGCTCACTCTCCCGTACGACCTCGCGGACTTCACCGGACGTGACCGGGAACTGACCGAGATCCTCCGTGCCGCCGAGGACGGCAATGAACGGGGCCCTCGGATCGTGGCCATCGACGGCATGGGCGGCTGCGGCAAGACCTCGCTCGCGGTGCGGGCGGCGCACCGGCTCGCACCCGGGTACCCGGACGGCCAACTCCACATGGACCTGCGCGGATACACGCCGGGCGACCGGCCGGTGACCGCGGGCACGGCGCTCGACAGCCTGCTGCGGGTGCTCGGTGTCCCCGGCAGTCTGATCCCCGACGACGTGCCCGCCCGCAGCGCCCTGTGGCGCGCCACCCTGGTCGGCAAGCGACTGCTGATTCTCCTCGACGACGCGGCCGACGCCGCCGCGGTGCGCCCGCTGCTGCCCTCCTCGCCCGGCTGCCTGATCGTGGTCACCAGCCGGGCCCGCCTGGTGGATCTGGACGGCGCCCGGTGGATCTCCATCGGGGTGATGCCGCCCCAGGACAGTGCGATGCTGCTGGCCGAGACGCTCGGCACCGGGCGTGTCGCCGCCGAGCCCGAGGCGGCCGCCGAGCTCACCCGGCTCTGCGGCCACCTCCCCCTCGCCCTGCGGATCGCCACCGCGCGCCTGCGCAACCGCCCTCGCTGGACGCTCCAGTACCTGGCCGAGCGGCTGCGCGACGAGACCCGGAGACTCGACGAGCTCAGCTCGGGCGCCCGGAGCGTCGCCGCCACCCTGCGCCTGTCGTACCGGGCACTGGACGAGGAATGCCGCAACGCGTTCTCGACGCTGGCGCTCCACCCGGGCAGCGACATGGACATCCACGCCGCCGGCGCGCTGCTCGGCACCAGCGCCCGCCATGCGGAGGACCTGCTGGAGATGCTGCTCGACGTCCATCTCGTGCAGCAGCCGGAGATCGGCCTCTACACCTTCCACGACCTGGTCCGCAGCTTCGCGCAGAGGCTGCTCGCCGAGTCCGCCGGGGAGTCCGGTGCGGTGGAGCGGCTGCTGGGTTACTACCTGAGCGCCACCGAGGTGGCGTGCGATCTCCTCTACTCCGGGCGGCGCCGGCGCAGCACCGGTATCCCGCCCTCCACGGCCGAACTGCCCGGCCTCGTCACCGCCGAGCGAGCCCGCCAGTGGTTCCTGCGCGAGCAGCCGGCGCTCCTCGCGGCCGTCACGCTCGCCGAGCGCCGGGGCCATGACCGCTTCGTGGTGTGCCTGTCCCGCAATCTCGTCTTCCACCTCAACGACCTGGGTCTCCTGGAGGAGTTCGGCGAGCTGAGCCGGGTCGCGGTGGCCGCCGCGCGCCGGTTGCGGGATCCGGCGCTGCTGGGGGTGAGCCTCGCCAATCTGGGTGTCGCGTGCTGGAAGCTGGGCCGTCTCACCGAGGGGCTCGAAGCGGCCCGGGAGAGCCGGGATGCCGCGGTCCGGCTCGGCGATCCGCATACCCGGGCCCACAGCGAGAGCATCCTCGGCCAGTTCAACAGCCTGCTCGGCGACTTCCCCGCGGCGCTCGGCCATATGGAGACGGCGATCTCGCACGAGCAGGACCTGGGCATGCCGCGCGCGGAGGCCGAGAGCCTGACCATCCTCAGCACACTGTACGAACAGTGGGGACGGTACGAGGAGGCGCGGGACGCGGCCATGCGGTCGGCCGGACTGAGCCGCCTGCTGGGACAGCACGAGGGGCTGCCCGGCACCCTCACCGACCTCGCCTTCGCCCATGTCGGTCTGGGCGCCTACGAGGAGGCCGACCGCTGCCTGGAGGAGGCCCGCGCGCTGTACGGGGACTCGGGCAACGAGGCGAACCTCGCCCTGACCCTGGCGCTGTCCGCCGAGGTGGACCACCTGCTGGGCAGACCGGCCCGGGACCCGGACCGGGCGGAGACCGCCCTCGGCATGATGCGCGCCAACTCCTCGCCGCTGCGCCGGGCCAAGGTGGAGAACGTGGTGGGCCGGCTGCGCCGCCGGCAGGGCGACCCGGCTGCGGCGCTGGCACTGCACACCCACGCCCATGAACTCTCCTCGTCCCTCGGCTATCGCATCGAGGAGGCCTACGCCCTGACGGGCATGGCCGATGCCCTCGCTGACGCACCGGACGCCGCCGGGTACCGCGAGGAGGCCGAGAAGCTCTTCGCCGGACTGGGTGTGCCGGAGGGCCGCCGTCGCGGCTGACGGCCGACCGCAGTCCCCGCGGCCGGGACGGCGCCGCGCCCCGCACCATGGCTCCGGTGCGGGACCGGGTGCCGAATGATCCGGCCGATTTCGACCTGTCATCGTGTCGGGATGACTTCTCCCGTCGACGCAACGGCCGATGCCCGCGCAGCCGCCTCCGAGCGCTTCCCACTGCAGTTCGCCCGCACCCGGCGCTTCTCCCTGGGAGTGCCCCGGCAGCTCACTGTCTCCCCCGACGGCGAGCGCGTGCTGTTCGTACGCGGCATGTCGGGCACCGACCCGGTGAGCCGCCTCTGGCTGCACGAGAACGGGGCGGAGCGGATGCTCGCCGACCCTCTCGGGCCCGGGTTCGCGGACGAGGCGGAGGCGGAGGTGCCACCGGCGGAACTGGCACGGCGGGAGCGGGCCAGGGAGACCTCGTCGGGCGTGGTCTCCTACGCCACGGACGCCGCCGGACTGCTTGTGGCCTTCGCGCTGCAGGGCACGCTCTGGACGGTGCGCACCGACGGCGGGGCGCCGCGCCGGATCCCCACGGCCGGACCGGTCGTGGATCCGCGCCCGTCGCCCGACGGCACCCTGATCGCATACGTGTCCGGCGGCGGGCTGTACACCGTGCGGGCCGACGGAACAGCCGGCCGCCTGCTTGCCGGGCCGGACGGCGAGCAGGTCACGTACGGGCTGTCCGACTACGTGTCGCAGGAGTCGATCGGCCGCTCGCGCGGGTACTGGTGGTCACCGGGGAGCGATGCCCTGCTGGTGGCCCGGGTGGACACGGCCGGGGTCAGGCGCCGCTACATCAGCGATCCGGCGGACCCGGAGCGGCCGCCCCGGGTGGTGCCGTACCCGGCCGCCGGCACGCCGAACGCCGAGGTGTCGCTGCATCTGGTCCGGGTGTCCGGAGAACGGACCGACGTCCGGCTGCCCTCGTCCGCCGGCGAGGGGCACCCCGAAGGGGCCTGGACGGACCGGAGGTTCGAGTACGTGGTGTCGGCGGGCTGGGACGCATGCGGGCCGCTGGTCTCGGTACAGACACGTGACCAGCGGTCCGTCCATGTACTGGAGGTGGACGAGCGGTCGGGCGACACCCGGACGTCGCACCGGACGCACGACTCCGCCTGGGTGTCGCTGCGGCCGGGCACCCCGCTGCGTCTCGGCCCCGGCGCGCTCGTCGTCACGGCCCGGCCGGGCGGTGACAGCCAGGGGCTGGACATCGCGGGCACCTCCACACCTCCCGGGCTCGAGGTCCGGGAGGTGGTCGGCGTCGCGGACGGGCGGGTGTACTTCACCGCGGGCGAGGAGCCGACCGAGATCCACGTCTGGTCGTACGCGCCCGACGCACCGGAGGAGGGCTTCGTCCGCGTCAGCGACGCACCCGGTGTGCACACGGCAACGGCCGGCGGTCCGACGGTGGTGCTCGACAGCAGGACTCCGGACGGTCACACCGTGGCGGTGCTGCGCGACGGTGTACCGGTGGGCCGGATCGCGGTCCTGGCGGAGGAACCGCTCGTCGCCCCGTGCCCGCTGCCCCTGGTCCTCGGCAGGCGCGAACTGCGCAGCAGGCTCTACCTGCCCTCGTGGCACAGGCCGGGTGCCGGTCCGCTGCCGGTGCTGCTCAGTCCCTACGCGGGCCACGGCATGCAGATCGTCCTGAAGGCGCGGGCCTGGTGGGCCGCCGTCGCCCAGTGGTTCGCCGAGCAGGGCTTCGCGGTCCTGGTGACCGACGGACGGGGCACGCCGGGACGCGGTGAGACCTGGGAGAAATCGGTGCACGGCGACCGTCTCACGGTCGTGCTGGAGGACCAGATCGAGGCGCTGCACGCGGCGGCCGCGCTCCACCCCGATCTGGACCTCACGCGGGTGGCGATGCGGGGCTGGTCCTTCAGCGGCTATCTGGCGGCGGCAGCCGTGCTGCGCCACCCGGAGGTCTTCCACGCCGCCGTCGCGGGTGCGGCCTCGCTCGACCGGCGGCTCTACGACACCCATTGGGAGGAACGGTTCCTCGGCCACCCGGATGTGTTTCCGGAGAACTACACCCGCAATTCTCTCCTGGACGAGGCCGGGGCACTGACCCGGCCGCTCATGCTGGTGCACGGTCTTGCCGATGACAATGTGGCCGTGGCTCACACGCTGCGGTTCTCCGCAGCGCTGCTGGCCGCCGGCCGGCCGCATACGGTGCTGCCTCTCACGGGCGCGGGCCATCTGGTCAGCCAGGAGGAGACGGCGAGCAATCTGTTGCTGCTGGAGCGGGACTTCCTGAGGAAGTCCCTGGGGCTTTGAACACGGGGTGCCGGCTGCGCGTGCCCCTGGACGAAGCCTCGGAGCCAAGTACACCGTGGAAGGGAAAGCCAGCATGAGCACATCGCAGGACCACGAGGCCCGTCCCGGACGCCGGAGCGTCTTCACAGCGGCCGGCGCGGTCTCCGTGACTGCCGTACTCACGGCGTGCGGCGCTTCGAAGGGGGACGCCGGTTCCGGCGCCGGTTCGGTCGAGCAGACCGGTGACAGCGGGGCCGGGGGCGGGGGCGCCGTCCTCGCGAAGACCACCGACATCCCGGAGGGCGGCGGCAAGATCTTCACCGACCAGGGAGTCGTCGTGACGCAGCCCGCGGCCGGAGAGTTCAAGGCGTTCTCGTCGAAGTGCACCCACATGGGCTGCGCGGTGTCGAGCGTCGCGGACGGCACCATCAACTGCCCCTGTCACGGCAGCAAGTTCGATGTGGCGACGGGCGATGTGAAGGCGGGCCCCGCCACCGAGCCGCTGCCCGCCACCCCGATCAAGGTCGAGGGCGACTCGATCAGCCTCGCTTCCTAGCACCTGTCGTCGCGCCGTCGTCGGCGCCCCGGCGGCGCCCGCTCAGCCAGCAGCCGAGCAGATCGTCCGTGGTGGCGACTGTGGCGACCAGGGCAAGGGTGTTGCGGATCATCGCGGGGGTGTAGTCGGCAGGCACCCCCGCGATGGCGTCCGACAGAACCACCGCCGTGTAGCCGAGGTTCACCGCGTCGAACACCGCGTTGGGAATGGCCACGTTGGCCGACACTCCCGTGACGACGAGCGTGCGGCAGCCGAGGTTCCGGAGCAGCGCGTCCACGTCCGTGCCCGCGATGGGCGACAACCCGTGCAGTCTGCGCACGACGAGGTCCTCGTCGGCGACCTCGATCGGCTCGGCGATCCGTACCGCCGTGGTGCCGGAGTGCTGCTGCACGGGCAGCCGTCCGGCGGCGCGGAAGAGCCGGGCGTTGCGGTTGGCACCGCGGCCGTCGGGGCGGCGTTCGGCCACGGCGTGCAGTACCTGCACACCGGCCTCGTGGGCGGCGGCGACCAGCCGGGCCACGTTGTGCAGCGCCCCCGAGGACCTGGCCTCCTTGGCCAGTTCGGGCAGCGCGCTGCCGGGCCCCACCACGCCCTGCTGGCACTCCACGGTCAGCAGGACGGTGGAGGCCGGATCGGTCTGCTCGGCGAGCTGTTCCCTGGACGGCACGCGGGTCCCTTTCGACGACGGAACGGGCGCGCGAGGCTAACGTCCATTGCGCGATGAGGGAAGAGGCTCCATGATTCCTGACACACAGTCAGCTATCAGGAGGGGGCTTCCCATGGCCGTCATTCAGCGACGGGGCCGCCGGATCATGATGACGGACGAGGAACGCGACATCTACCTCACGGAGCAGCGCACCTGCCGGGTGGCCACCGTGGGCGCAGACGGCCGCCCCCACATCGGGGCGCTCTGGTTCTGCTGGGACGGCACCTCGCTGTGGCTCTACTCGATCACCCGGAGCCTGCGCTGGTCGCAGCTGACCCGCGACCCGAAGCTCGCCGTGGTCGTGGACGACGGGGTGGAGTACGGCGAGCTCCGCGGCATCGAGCTCTCCGGTGACGCGGTGTTCGTCGGCGAGGCACCGCGCACCGGAGAGCCCTGCCCGGAACTCGCCGCGCCCGAGCAGCTGTTCGCGGCGAAGTACTTCGGCATGGAGGTGATGCCGCACGACGGCCGGCACGCATGGCTGCGACTCACCCCGGACGCCGTCACCTCCTGGAACTTCAGCAAACTGGCTGCTCTGCCGGGCATCTGACGGCCGGACGGGAGTACGGCGGAAGGCGGGGCGGCGGGCATTGCTGCGAGTGGGGCGGGCCGAAGCTGCGCCCCGGCCACCGGCGGCACACCGCTGCCCCTACCTCTCCTCCAACGGATCGTCCAGCCGCCGGCCCGCCTCCTTGAGCGCTGCGACCGCCGCCCTGATCGACGGCCGGCGGTCCGCGTCCGCCCGCCACACCGCATGGACATGGCGCCGCATCTTCTGCCGTACCGGCACCAGCCGCACCCCGCCCGGCACCGGTCCGCGCCCCAGCCGGGGTGCCACACAGACCCCCATCCCGGCCGCAATCAGGGCGAGTTGAGTGTGGTGCTCGCCCGCGAGGTGGGCGATACGCGGTTCGATCCCCTTGGAGCGCAAGGTGAACATCAGCCACTCGTAACAGAATTCACCCTCCGGCCAGGAGACCCAGTCGTCGGCGGCGAAGTCCTCCAGGTCCACCTCGGCCCGGTCCGCGAGGGGATGCCCGGCCGGCATCGCGATGTCCGGTGCGTCGTCCAGCAGTTGAGCCGTGGACAGGCCTCCCGGCACCGGCAGCCGCTTGTTGCTCCAGTCCAGCACCACCGCGAGGTCGAGATCACCTCTGAACACGGCATGGATTCCGGCCTCGGCCTCCAGCTCCCGGGTGCGCACCCGCAGTTCGGGGTGATCGGCGCGCAGGGCGAGCAGGGCCGACGGGAAGAGCCCGCGCGCCGCGGTGGGGAACGCACCCACCCGGATCTCACCCACCACCTCACCCCGCTGGGCCTCGATGTCGGACTGGGCGAGCTCGACCTGGGAGAGGATCCGGGCAGCATGGTCCGCCAGCAACTGTCCCGCGTCGGTGAGCCGGACCCCGCGGCCGTACTTGGCGAGCAGTTGCTGGCCCACCTCGCGCTCCAGCTTGGCCATCTGCTGGGAGACTGCCGATGTCGTGACGTGCAGACCCTCGGCGGCGCCGCTCACCGAGCCGAGCCGGGCGAGGGCATCCAGGGTGCGCAGGCGCTCCAGATTCAACATGTAAGCAATGCTACGCGGACTGCCGTACAAACTCTCACTTGTGCTAAGAGATTGCGTTCGCCATCGTGGAGCTCATGAGCGCACTGCCCGCACCGCCCACCCCCTCGGCAACCGCCGGGCCGCCCGAGCCGACAGCCCGGCCCGCACCCGGGGCGGCCACCGCACCGTCCGGCTCCCCCACGGGCCCCGGCCCCGTCCGCCGCGCGGCACTGGACTGGCGGCTGCGTTTCGTGGGGCTGTCGCTCATCTGGGGATTCAGCTTTCTCCTGATCAAGGTCGGCACCCACGGGTACGCCCCGTTCCAGGTCACCCTCGGCCGGCTGCTGTCGGGCACGGCGGTGCTGGCCGTGGCCATGGTGGTGAAGCGGGAGCGACTTCCGCGCACCGCCCGCACCTGGGGCCATCTGTCCGTCGCCGCGTTCTTCCTCAACGCGCTGCCGTTCTCACTGTTCGCGTATGCCGAACTGACCATCCCCTCGACGCTGGCCGGTATCTGCAACGCGACCTCACCGCTGTGGGGCATGGCACTGTCTCTGGTCGCACTCTCCGAGGACCGGCCGACCCGCCGCCGGGTCGCCGGCCTCGGGCTCGGCTTCCTCGGCGTACTCACCGTGCTGGGCGCCTGGCAGGGCTTCTCCGGCCTGGACTTCACCGGCACGGCGATGGCACTGTTGGCTTCGCTCAGCTATCCGGTCGGCTGGATCTACGTCCGCCGGATGCTGGCGGGCAGTGGTTCGTCGACCCTCGCGCTCACGGGCAGCCAGCTCTTCCTGGGCACCGTACAGCTCGCGCTGGTGACGCCGCTGTTCACCTCGGCCCCGGCGGGATTCCCGCTCGTGCCGACGCTGGCCGTGATCGCCCTGGGGGCGCTCGGCACCGGACTCGCCGTACTCCTCCAGTACGGGCTGGTCACCGAGGTCGGCCCGACGACCGCCCAGATGGTCACCTACTTCATCCCGGTCATCGCCGCCGCCGCCGGAGTCACCGTGCTCGGCGAACAGCTCGGCTGGAACACCCCGGCCGGCGCCCTCGTGGTGCTGGCGGGGGCCGCGCTGACCCAGAGCAGACCCCGGACGGCCGGGGCAGCCGCCCCACCGACGCCTGCCCTCGTCCACCGCCCAGCGCTGTCCGGTAATCCCCGGCGGCCGCACGGAGTCGGGCAGTTCGACGCCACGGTCCGGCTCGACGGCAGTGCGACGCGGCGCGGGGCCGACCCGGCTCAGCCGTAACTCAGCGGCCTGGCGGGCCCGGCTGCCGCCGCCACCGCGTCCGCCAGCGGCCCGATGTCCGCGTCCTCGACGGGCGACACGGTGATCCGGATCCCCTGGGGAGCCGACATCCGGAACCGGGCCCCTGGCGCCACCGCCCAGCCCGCGTGCAGCAGCCGCGCCACGGCGCCGGTCTCGTCACTCACCGGGACCCACACGTTCATCCCGCTCCGGCCGTGCGCCTCGACGCCCCGGGCCTCCAGTGCCCGCACGAGCGCGTCCCGGCGATGCGCGTACGCCCGGGAGACCTCCCGCACATCCACGGCGCCCGAGGTCCACAGATGAACCATCGCCCGCTGCAGCAGCCGGCTGACCCAGCCGGGCCCCAGCTGCTGCCGCCCCGCCACCCGGTCGGCCGTGACCGCGTCGCCCGTCAGAACGGCAACGCGCAGATCCGGCCCGTACGCCTTGGCCACCGACCGCACGACCGCCCAGCAGTCCGTGGCGCCGGCCAGGGTGTGCAGCGGCAGATCGACGATGGCATGCCCGTGGTCGTCCTCGATCAGCAGCACGCCCCGGTGCCCCGCGAGCACCGCCCGGAGTTCGGCCGCGCGCCCGGCGCCGATCGCGGCTCCGGTCGGATTCTGCGCCCGGCCGGTGACGACGACCGCGCGGGCGCCTGCGTTCAGCGCCGCTTCGAGAGCGTCCGGCAGCGGCCCGTCGTCGTCGAGCGCCACGGGGACCGGGCGCATACCCAGCGCCGACACAAGATCCAGCAGGCTCCCCCAGCCGGGGTCCTCGACCGCGACCGCGTCACCGGGTCTGAGATGGGCGGCCAGCACCCGCTCGATCGCGTCGAGCGATCCCGAGGTGGCGATCACCGGTCCGGCAGGAACACCGTCGGCGTCGAACGCGCCTCGCGCGAGCGCGGCGAACTCGGGGTCCACGGCCGCCTCCGCGTACATCCCGGGCGCCTGTGCGTAGGCCTCGGTGACCGCTGCGAACGCCTCGCCCAGCGCGGGCAGCAGCGCCGGATCCGGATTCCCCTGCCCCAGATCCCGCACCCCTGGCGGCGCCTCGATCCGCAGCGATCCGCGTGCGGTACTCGCCGGGCGCGGCCGCACCCGGCTGCCGCGACGCCCGGCCGTCTCGATCACCCCGCGCTCACGCAGGGTGCGGTACGCGGCCGCCACCGTATTGGGATTCACCTCCAGCCGAGCCGCCAAATCCCGCATAGGTGGCAGCACTTGGCCGGGAGCCAGCTCCCCCGAGCCGACCCCCCGCTCCACGCTGGCGGCAATGTCCGATGCACGCCGTCCGCTGATCCGATACTCTCCTAGCACAAACAACAGTATGCACTAGTGCAATGGAGTACGCAATGCCGGACACCCAATCGCCGCAGACCACGGGCCCGGACGCCGCAGCCGTTTACGAACCGACCGCGCGCACGGTACCGACCCGCTCCCGGGAACGGGCCTCGTACGACCGCGAACAGGTCCACTCGATACTCGACGAGGCCTATGTCTGTCATCTCGGCTTCGTCCGCGACGGGGCCCCCGTCGTCCTGCCGACTCTCTTCGGCCGTGTGGGCGAGCGGCTCTACGTGCACGGCTCCACCGGATCCCGCCCTCTACGGACGGCGGGCGGCAGTCCCACGGGCCTCGACGTGTGCCTGACGGTGACGCATGTCGATGGACTGGTGCTGGCCCGTTCCGCCTTCCATCATTCGCTCAACTACCGCTCCGTGGTGGTCCATGGCGTCGCATACGCGGTGACCGACCCGGAGGAGCGGCGCGCCGCTCTCGACGCGATCGTGGAACAGGTCGTTCCGGGCCGCTCGCAGGATTCACGGCCGGCCGACGAGAAGGAGCTGGCGGCGACCGCGGTGCTCCGGCTGGATCTGCGGGAGGTGTCGGCGAAGGTCCGCACCGGAGACCCCAACGACGAGCCCGAGGACCTCACGCTGCCCCACTGGACGGGCGTCGTCCCGCTCACCCACGGCTACGCCGCCCCGGTCCCCGCGGCCGACCTCGATCCCGCCATCGCCGTCCCCGACTACCTGAAGGCGCTCTGAGTCACCCCGGCACGGCGGGCCCGCATCCGGCGAAGGAGCGGACCCGCCTTCCGCCGGTCAGGCCCGGACCGCCGCCTCCCGGCGGGCGTTCGCGGCGCCGCGCGTCTCGGCCACGGCCAGCCCTGCCACGGCCGTGAGCAGCAACAGGGTCCCGGCGACGGTGGCCGCGGTGAGCTGTTCGCGGAGCACCACGACGGCGATGACCGCCGCACTCACCGGTTCGAGCAGCATGATCACCGACACTGTGGCGGCGCGCACCACCGCCGCCCCGGCGAAGTAGAGCGCGTAGGCGAGCGCGGTCGGGATCGCCGCCACGTACACGAGGAGGGTCACCACCTGTGCCGTGTGCGTGGTCTGCGGCACGACCCCCTCAGCTGCGGCCAACGGCAGCAGTACGGCCGCCGCGATGGCGAACGCCCAGGCACTGGTGGCCAGTGCGTCCGTACCGCCACCGCCACGGCCGAGCCAACGGGTCAGCAGGGTGATCCCGGCGTAGCCGGCGGCGGAGAGCAGGGCCAGGGCGATGCCGGCCGGCCGTACCGTACCGGCGTCGCCGCCGAGCACCAGCACGGCGAGCCCGGCCAGCGCGCCCGCCACGGCGGCGATCCCGCCGCCTCCCAGCCGCTCGCCCATCGTCAGCCGGGCGCCGACGGCGATGAGGACGGGCCCCGCCCCCAGGGTGACGACGGTCCCGACCGCGAGGCCGGTGACCTGGACCGCCGCGAAGTACGCGGTCTGGAAGACGGTGAGCCCCACGCCGGTGCCGACGATGCGCACCAGTCGGCGACGACGGGGTTCGGCAGCCGCGGCCGGCCGTGCGGGCCGGAGCGCCTGCGCGCCGAGCAGGAGGACGAGGCCGCCCGCACAGCGCCAGAACGACAGCGCGAGAGGACCGAGATCACTGGCCTCGAAGATCAGTGAGGCGGCGGCACCGGCGGTACCCCAGGCCACTCCGGCGATGATCAGATAGCACAGGCTCCGCCCGACGGACAGGCCGGAAGCAGGATTCGACACGTGACTTCTCCAAGGAATCCAAGGAAGACGGGAAGGTGGTCGCTCGGCTCCGCACGCGGGCAGCGACGAACCGCTCGGGGACTGCCCGAGCCCGGTCTTCGTCAGATGTGGCCGCCCGCGCTAGACGGCGGGCGGCGGAAGTACGGTCAGCTGCATGATCGTGACCCTACGGGGCGGCGCGGCCGGCGGACAACTCCCCCTCGGCCCCGGCCGGCTCACCGCCCGGCCCCGCAGCGACAGGTCCCGACGGCGCCTTCGGTGTCGACGACTGCGCGATGAAAGCACCGAACAGCACCAGGAAGCCGCCAATGAGCTGCGCGGCCGCCAGATGTTCTCCGAGCAGCACCCACGCGAGCACGGTCGCGATGACCGCTTCCAGACAGGCGACCACGCCCGCGACCGCCGGGGACAGCAGTCGCACCGAGATCACACCGGTGACGTACGCGATCACGGTGGCGAGCAGCACGATCCAGACGAGCAGCAGCCAGGCGGGCACATCCGTGCCGTTCATCGTGGTGTCGCCGCCGAGCAGGGACCATTCCATGCCCCATGGCCGGGCCACCACGGTCAGGACGGCGGCGCCGATCAGCAGCCCGTAGGCGATGACACCCACCGGGTGCGGAGGTTCCGCGCCCGCCGCCCGCTCACCGCTGCCCTGATCGGAGAGGACGAAGTAGCCGACCTGACAGCAGGCCGCGCCGAGGGCGAGCAGCAGTCCGACGACGTCGAAGCTCAGCCCAGACCACACCTCGACCACGCACGCCAGTCCGCCCACCGCCAGGACCACGCCGACGGCGGCCGCCCGGGTCACCGGCCGGCGCTGAACGAAGCGCACCCAGCCGAGGACGAGGGCCGGCGCAAGGTATTCGACCAACAGCGCGACACCGACCGGGATGCGGGAGATCGCCGCGAAGTAGCAGGCCTGGACGCCCGCGACGGCGAGCAGGCCGAACCCCAGCAGCAGCACGGGCCGGCTGCGCACCAGAGCGCGGTGGCGCCAGGCCACGGGCAGCATGACGAGAGCGGCGCCCGCCACCCGGAGCCACACCACATGGAGCGGGTCGAGACCCGCCTCGATCAGTGGCTTGGCCGCCACGCCGGAACCGCCGAATGCGAAGGCCGAGGCGAGGGCGAGTCCCAGGCCGGCGCTTCTCCCCTGAGACGCGTGCATCGGCACATCATGACAGCCGGCGTCAGGAGCGTCACCCTGGTGACACCTGACGCAGGTAACACTCCGATATCCCTCCCGCCCCTGACGCACACATCCCGGTGGAGCATGAGGGCGATACGCGGCTCCGGTCGGCCTACGCGACCGGCTCCCCGGCGATCGACGCGCCCGCACGCGCCACGGCCTGCGCGTCCATGTAGTCACGGACCCGCGTGATCAGCCCGTCCCTGACGTCGATGATCAGCAGCCCCGGGACGAGGGCCCGCACGCCCCCGGCGGACTCCACCACGACCACGTGCCCGGCGACCACCGTGCCGTGATCCGTGTCCCCGTGGACGACCACGTCCCTGATGTCGACCACCTGGAGGGGGCTGGCACCCCAGGCCGCCCGGTAACCGGACCGGACCTCCTCACGGCCCGCGAAGTGCGAGGGAAAGCCGGGAGCGGCGAAAGGGAACTCGTGCACCGCGTCCACGGTGTACAGATCGGCCAGATCGTCCGCCGACTTGTCTTTCATGGCCTGGTGATACCGGTCCAGCACCGAGCGGGGCCCGGGAGAGACGGATGCGTGCGAAGCCTTCATGGACATCACTCCATTCACTCAACACCTGTTGAGTGAATCACCATACGAGCCATCTCCGACTTCGGTCAACAGTTGTAGAGTCACCCCCGTGACCAGTCGCCCCGTCTCCCGCGCCGATCGCAGGCGAGCCACCGAGGCCCGCATTCTCGACTGTGCCCGGGAGCAGTTCGCGGCCAAGGGCTTCGACCGCACCACCATCAGAGCGGTGGCGGCCACGGCCGACGTCGATCCGGCCCTGGTGATGCAGTACTTCGGTTCAAAGCGCGGGCTCTTCACCCAGGCCGTGCAGGCGCCTCCGGCACCACAGGCGGCGCAGGACGGCGAGGCACTCCTGGATCAGCTGCTGGCCACCCTGGGCGTCAAGCTGGGCGGCATGCCCGACAGCACACTGGCAATGCTGCGCTCCATGCTCACGGACCCGGCCTCGGCCGACCACGCGCGCGAGACGCTCGGCAGGCAGATCTCCGGCATCGGCGGCGCACTGCCGGCGGACGGGGACGGCCAGGACGCGGAGCTGCGTGCCGCGCTGATCGTCACCACGATGGTGGGCGTCACCATCGGCCATCAACTGCTGGGGCTCGAGGCCCTGCGGGATGCCCCCGCCGGCCGCATCGACGCCCTGCTCCGTCCGGCGCTCGCCGCTCTCACCCGGCCGCCGGACTGAGCCCGGCGGTCAGCCCCGGCCGGAGGCCTCGCCGATCCGGTCAGCGAGCAGCACCGTGTCGACGCCTGCCCGCTCCAGCACCTCGACGGCCCGGCACTGCCGGTCCGCGGCCAGCGCGGCGAGCAGATCGAGACCGCCCGCCCGTGCCTGACCGCGGAGCCCCGCGCGCCGGTGCGCCTCCTCCATCACGGAAGCGGCGGAGGGCGACCAGCCCTCCACTCCCGCGTCCGGCGCCCCCGACACGACCGGAATCGCTCCGGAGTCCTCGACAGCACCCTGCCAGCGGAGCCCATAGCCGATGCTGCGCTGAACGAGGTAGCCGAGCACCCGGGCGAGCTGCGGTCCGCCGTCGAAGGCGGTGCGGACCTCGGGGTCGGACTCGATCAGGGAATGCAGCAGGTGGGCCGTGTCGATCTGCTGGTCGCCATCACGCAGCGCGCGCCGTCGCGCACCTGTCACCACGGCGGCCAGCTCCGCGGTGAGTCCGGCATCGGTCTCGGCTCGGTGGTTCGGTGCGGGTTGCTGAGGAATCCGCGGCGTCCAGTTCTGCACAGTTCCACCTCATCAGGCCGGAGGGGCCGGAACGTCCCCGGTGAGGCCCATTGACACATCCCACCCGAGTTGGGCACAGAAGCGCGACTCCTCCTCCTTACGGATGAGATCGAGCCGTTCCGGGCTCCGATCCCGGAAATGGGCGCGCGCCGCCTTGCCACGCGCTCCCGAAGCAACCGGAAGCCTGCCGTCGCACGTCCCACAGCCCGGAGCACTGTTGCGGCGGCGGGAGGGGCGGAGGTGAGCTGGCTGGTCGCCCTGCCCGGACTCGACGGCCGAGATTACGTCTACCGGGTCCACGCACCCCGTGACGCGCTGCCCGCGGACCTCTTCTGGGCGGCGTTCCACTGCCACGACGACGGACCGCATCCGCGTGCCTCCGACCGTTTCGACTCGGCCCGGATCTGGCGGGCCGGGACGGAGCCCGCAGATCTGACACTTCATCAGTATTGAATGTTCCCGCCGCTGCGGCTACGTTCCGCGACACCGGAACCCGTCGAGAAGGGGTGGTCGCATGGCCGAAGTCAGTGCAGAGGCGCGCATCGAGGCACCGGCCGGGAAGGTCTGGGCCCAGCTGACCGACTTCAGCACGTACGGGGAGTGGAACGCCACCCACACGAGCTTCCCCAAGGGCGGCCCGGCCGCACTGGAGCTCGCGGGCACCTACGAGGAGAACATGAAGCTCATGGGGTTCCCGGCCGAGGTCAACTGGACGATCTCCGAGCTGGAGGACGGCCGCCTGCTGACGACCACCGGGAAGGGCCCGATGGGTGTCAACCTCAAGATGCGCTACGCGCTGACACCGGACGGGGACGCCACCACGGTCCGCATCGACGGCGAGTTCACGGGAGCGGCGGTCTCCCTGATGGCCGGCAAGCTCAAGGATTCGGCCACCGCCGCCCTCATCGAGTCCCTGCGCAAGCTGGACGGACTGATCGTCGCCTGAGATCCGGCGGACCGGCCGCCCGCACCCGGGCGCCGAAAAGGCCCCGCGGGACTTCCGCGGGGCCTTTCGGCGTAGCACTCCTGCGTCTCCTCACCGGCCGGCTCAGTGCTCGTCGGCGAGAATCAGATAGAGCTTCTTACGGGTGTCGTTGATGACCGCGAGCGCCTTCTCGCGCTGATCGGCCGAACCGGTCTTCCAGACCTGGCCGAACGCCTCCATCAGACCGAAACCGGCCTGCCGGATCTCGTTCACCCCTTCCCAGTCGACACCGCGACCGGCTTCCTCCCAGGGCGCGTCGGGGCCCGACTCCGCCTCGGTGCGGCCGGCGTCGGTCAGCGTGAACAGCTTCTTGCCGCCCTCGCTGGCGCTGACGATCAGGCCCTCGTCCTCCAGGAGCTGAAGGGTCGGGTACACCGAGCCGGGGCTGGGCCGCCAGGCCCCGCCGCTGCGCTCACCGATCTCCTGGATCATCTCGTAGCCATGCATCGCCCGGTCCTTCAGCAGGGCCAGGATCGAGGCGCGCACGTCACCGCGTCGCGCCCTTCCCCGGCCGCCGCCCCGACCGCGTCCGCCACCGAAGGGGCCTCCGCCGAAGGGACCGCCGCCGAACGGCGGGCCGAACTGGCCGAAGGCCGCCCGGCGCCCCTCGAAGTCACCCCGCCCACGCTCACCGGGCCCACAGGGGCCTTGTCCATGTCCGTGTCCGTGCTCATGTCCGTGTCGCATCACTGCACTCCTTCTCACATCGATCCGTCGCGACTCCTATCGTTGATCTGTCGCGATGCGTCAACGATATATCGGAACCGGTCGCTTGACAAACCCCTTGCCGAGAGTCCGCGGTCCACAGATGCGGAATTGGCCTTGGCCTGCGGCATCGCGGCCCACCTACGGTCGCGGCATGAGGATCCGAATCGTCGACGCGTTCACCGACCGCCCCTTCTACGGCAACCCCGCAGGCGTCCTCCTGCTCGGCCCCGACGGCTTCCCCGACGACCGCCGGCTCCAACAGGTGGCGGCGGAGCTGAATCTGTCCGAGACCGCGTTCGCACACCCGCTGCCGCCCGGCGGCGACGCCGACTGGGCACTGCGCTGGTTCACCCCGGCCACTGAGGTCGAGATGTGCGGCCACGCCACTCTCGCCACCGCCCACGTCCTGCACACCACCGGCACGGCGAGCGGCACGGTGCGTTTCACCACCCTGTGCGGGACCCTCACCTCGACCGCGCACCCGGACGGCTCGCTCACGCTCGACTTCCCCACCGCCCCACTGACCGCCGAAGTCGCGCCCGAGGGGCTGGCGGCCGCACTGGGCACGGAGCCGGTGTCCGTGCACGACACGGGCCCGCACGTCGGCGACCTGCTCGTGGAACTGGCCGACGAGTCGACCGTCCGGGGGCTCACCCCGGACCTCGCGGCTCTGAAGGCCCATTCACGTCGCGGCGTCATCGCCACCGCCGCCGCTGCCGACCCCGGCTGTGGCTACGACTTCGTCTCCCGCGGCTTCTTCCCCGCCGTGGGCATCGACGAGGACCCGGTCACAGGCAGTGCCCACACCGCGCTGGCGCCGTTCTGGTCGGCGCGGCTCGGACGGGACGAGCTCACCGGTCTGCAGGCCTCGGTCCGGTCCGGGCTGGTCCGCACCACACTGGCCGGCGAGCGCACCCTGCTGACCGGCAGCGCGGTGACGGTACTGGACGGGGAACTGCTCACCGCCCTCTGACGAGACGGGACCCAACAGCGGGAGGGAGCGGACGGATCACTCCGCCCACTCCCTCCCCGGCCGCCGCGCCCGCTCACGGGGTGGGCAGCCAGCCCACCTTCCCGGCCAGCAGCGCGTAGCCGACGAACGCCCCGATATCGAGCAGTGCGTGCGCGGCGACCAGCGGACCCACCCGCTGCCAGCGGCGGTACAGCAGCACGAAGACGATCCCCATCACCATGTTGCCGAGGAACCCGCCGACCCCCTGGTACAGGTGGTACGAGCCACGCAGCACCGAACTGGCCAGCAGGGCCGCCATCGGGGTCCACCCCAACTGCCCCAGCCGGCGCAGCAGATAACCGACGACGATCACTTCCTCCAGCACGGAGTTCTGGACCGCCGAAAGGATCAGGACCGGAAACTTCCACCACACGTCGGGCAGCGACTCGGGGACGACCGTGAGATTGAATCCGGCGGCCCGCGCCACCAGGTAGAAGGCCAGTCCGGCACTGCCGATGCCCGCCGCCACCAGCACGCCGCGCCCCAGGTCCGGCCCGGGCCTGGTCCGGTCGAAACCGATCACCCGCAAGCCCGTTCCCTCCCGGATCAACAGATGGGCCACCAGCGCGACGGGCACCAGCGCCGTCGCGATCCCGAAGAGCTGCCAGGCGAGATCCAGCCAGGGACGCCCCGGCGCGTACGAGCTGTTGAGCGTCGCCGCCTGATCCTTCAAACCCCCTGGTTTCGTCAGTGATCCGACAAAACTGATCAGGGCAGACAACCCACTGGCTCCCAGCGAGAGGGCCAGCACCAACACCGTTTCGGACCGCAAGATCCGTCGTGACACGGCCTCCTGAGGATAAGAATCAGCCACGCGCCCCGCCTCCACCTGTACACCTGCCTTGAGTTGTGCATTCACGTCCCACGCCGCTCCCCACCCCGCTAGGGTCTCGAATGCAGGTACGAAGATCATGCGCGACAGGCCGGGGGACGAGCACCATTTGCCGATGGTGTGGTCCCCCTTTTCCTTGTTCATCCTCAAGGAGGGGCACCACCGACATGGGACGTCACAGCTTGCCCGACGACTACCCGACGGACGGAAGCGGGGACCGTCCATCGAGCCGCCGTCGTACCGTGGCCATCGCCACCATGCTCGTCCTCGCCGTGGCGGCGGGAGCCGCGGTAGCAGCCCAGGGCGGCCTGCTGTCCTTCTCGAAGTCCTGCGAGGACTCCTCGGTGCACCTGTCCATGGTGGCCTCCCCCGACATCGCCCCCGCCGTGCGTGATATCGCCGACAAGGCGCGCAAGGACGATCTGAGATCCGACGGCCACTGCGTCGATGTCAAGGTGGTGGCCCGTGACTCGTACAAGGTCGCGGACGCGCTCGCCGGCGGTACCAGCACGCCGGACTACCAGATGTGGCTGCCGGATTCCGATCTCTGGCTGAGCCGCGCGAAGGGTACCGGCGACGCCATTCCGATCACACCGGGCGATTCCGTGGCCTCCTCACCGGTGGCCCTGGCCATGGTGCCTTCCGCGGCCAAGAGCCTCGGCTGGCCCAAGAAGAAGTACTCCTGGGCCGAGTTGACGGCCGCGGCGATGGAGGCCGACAAGGTACGTCTGGGCTCCGCCGACCCGGCGCGCAGCGCCACCGGCCTGCTGGCACTCACCAGCATCGGCGCATCCTCCGACAAGCAGGGCGGCGACAGCGACACCAGGGTCGCGGCCACCGCCAAACTCCTCGCCCAGCGGATGTCCGACAGCGACACCCAGGTGCTCGGCACGCTGGCCGGGGACGACTCGGGTGCCGAGGAGGGCAATCCCGCCCGCAACCAGGCGGTGCTCCTCTCCGAGCAGGCCGCCTTCGCACACAATGCCGAGTCGTCCGGGGCCGGGAAGCTGGATCTCTTCTACCCCAAGGACGGCACCCCGCTGCTCGACTACCCGTTCGCCCTGGTCAACGAGGACAAGCTGAGCACCGACAAGAGCCGGGCGGCGCTGCGGTTCATGACTCTGCTGTCCGACGAGAGCGCCCAGCGCACTCTGGAGGAGCACGGCTTCCGGACCACCGACGGTACGGCGGGCGAGAAGCTCGTTGCCTCGGCGGGCGGCAAGTCGCCCCAGCCGTACGCCACCTCCACGGCCACCGCGCCCTCCGACGAGACGCTTCAGGAGACGCTCGGCATGTGGACGATCACCGTCCAGAGCGCGCGCCTCACCACGGTCGTCGACGCCTCGGGATCGATGGCCACGATCGTGCCGGGCCGCAACCAGTCCCGGATGGACGTCACCAAGGCGTCACTGATCCAGGCCCTCAACCAGTTCACCCCGAACGACGAGATCGGCCTCTGGGAGTTCGCCACCCGGCTCGACGGCGACAAGGACTACCGCCGGCTGGTGGCGACCAGCCGCCTCGGGGACAAGGCAAAGGGTGGCGGCACCCACCGCGAGAAGCTCTCCGCGGCGTTCTCGGCCCTGCAGCCCGTGCCTGACGGCGCGACCGGGTTGTACGACACCGCGCTGGCCGCCTACAAGGAGGCGCAGCGCACGTATGTGAAGGGCAAGTTCAACGCCGTGGTGATCCTCACCGACGGTTCGAACCAGGACGACCAGTCCATCTCGCGCAGCGCCCTGATCGCGGAGCTCAAGCGGATCGCGGACCCGGAGCGCCCGGTTCCGCTGCTGGCCATCGCGGTCGGCCCCGATGCCGACCGCGAAGAGGTGAACGCGATAGCCAAGGTGACCGGCGGCGGTGGCTACCAGGTCAACGACCCGGCCCAGATCCAGGCGGTCATCCTGCAGGCCGTCATGACCGCCGGACAGAACGGCCGCACCGGACAGGAGTAGCACCCGGACGACGCGCGGGAGCGTGCGCGGCCGACGGGGAGCCCGGCAGCGCCCGGCCGTCGGCCGCTCACTGCCCCGGGGCGCCCACCGGCCAGCTGTGCACGGGCTCACCTGCCTGCATCAGCTCGCCGTACCGGCGGGTCATGGCGGCGAGCGCGGCGTCCCGCCCCAGCCCGGTCTCCCGCGCCCGGTGGTAGGTGTCCACCTGCCAGGACGCGCCGTTCGTCCGCCGCTTGCAGCGCTCCTCGATGATGCCGAGGTAGTGGTCGCGGTCCGCAGGGGCGATGTTCCACCCGTCGAGCCCCGCGGCAGCCAGCGGCAGCAGTTCGTCCCGGACGAGCTTGGCGGCGGGCACCCGGGTCAGCCCGCCGGAGCGGCCGGGCCGGGGCCAGAGCAGTTCGGCCTCGATGCCCTGGCGGCAGGCGGTGTCGAAGTTCTCGGCCGCGGCGGCGAACGGCATCCTGGTCCACACCGGACGCGGCTCCCCGGCGAGGGCCCGTACAAGGCCGTAGTAGAGCGCGGCGTTGGCGATGACATCGGCGACGGTCGGCCCGGCGGGCAGCACCCGGTTCTCCACCCGGAGGTGCGGGACGCCGTCCGACAGCCCGTACACCGGCCGGTTCCACCGATAGACCGTGCCGTTGTGCAGATTGAGTTCCGCCAGCCCGGGCACCCCGCCCTCGTCGAGGATCCGCAGCGGGTCCTCCTCGTCGCAGATGGGCAGGAGCGGCGGGAAGTAGCGCACGTTCTCCTCGAAGAGCTCATACGCCGAACCGATCCACCGCTCCCCGAACCAGGTCCGGGGGCGCACCCCCTGGTTCTGCAGTTCGGGCGGCCTGGTGTCGGTGGCCTGCTGGAACAGCGGCGGACGCGACTCGCGCCACAGCTCCCTGCCGAACAGGAAGGGCGAATTGGCCCCCAGGGCCACCTGGACCGCGGCAACGGCCTGAGCGGCGTTCCACACGTCCGAGAACCGGTCCGGGGTCACCTGCAGATGCAGCTGGACGGACGTGCAGGCGGCCTCCGGTGTGATCGAACCCGAGGCGCAGACCAATCGCTCCACGCCTTCGATATCGAGGGAAAAATCCTCGCCCCGTGCCGCCACCATTTGGTCGTTCAGCAAGGCGTAGCGGTCCACGTCGGAGATGTTCGCCCGGACCATGTCCGCACTGCCTACCGTGGGCAGTATTCCGATCATCATGATCCCGGCATCGACCTCGCCGGCCTTCCGGTCGGCATATCCGAGACCGGTGCGCAACTCCTCGGCCAGCTGATCGAGAACACGGCCGGACAGATGATGGGGAACAATGTTCACTTCCAGATTGAACATCCCGAGTTCCGTCTGGAAATCCCGGCTCGCGATGCGCTCCAGAACCTGTCCGTTCAACATCTTCGGCATACCGTCGGAGCCGGCCAGATTCAGCTCGATCTCCATGCCCATGAGGTTGCGCGGCCGGTCGAACCGGCGCTCCGCCAGGAGCCTCCCCAGCCCCTCCAGGCACTGATGGAGCTTGAGCCGGTACCTCTGCCGGTCGGACAGGTCAAAGGCGCCCGCGACGACCTTCTCCCCCATCGAAGTGTCCCTCCTCGAGTGGGCAGCCCGCGGCCCAGGCCGCTCGCATCACGATCGATAATGCCCAGACGGGGTGATCCATAACGCCCCGCGGACGGCGAGCACCAGCTAATCTGAGGGCCACAGCCCCGTGGCACATTCACTCGGCATGACGCAGTGACGGTTTCCGTCGTCGGCGCGCAGGGAAAGCACCGATGCGTTTCAGCCTACCGCGTCACAGGAAAAACCCGAGGCGGTGGCTGCGCCGCTCGCACCGAATCAGCATAATCTCCGCATAATTAAGTCCGGATACCGTCTTGCCGGCAATAGTCGTGGCAGCTAGTGGAATCACCGCGTGAACACGTGTCGTATAAACTCCGCGGACGAGGCAGAGAGTTGACGCACCGGCTCAGTCACCGGCCTCCTCTGGCCCCGCACGCCGACAGCGCCGTCTGCACCCGCCCACGCTCCACCGTGTCTCCGAAGTGAGAGGCGACCCACTATGCCGCTGCATGTTCCTCCGGCTCCCGCGCCCGCGCTGCGAAGCGTACTCGCGGCGCTCGGCTCACCCACCGCGGTCCGCGAGGCCCGTACCCCCGCCCTGCGGTCCGTCCAGGGACCTCTGAGCCCCGAACACCCGCTTCCCGTCCATGTACTGGACCGCATCGGACCGGGCGGGCTCACGCCCACCACCCGGCTCGCCGCCTGGCGCTTCCAGATCCGCGGCGCGGACCGGGCAATCGCCGCGGCGGACACCATGCTCACCCCCGACGGCTGGACCTTCTCCCACTTCTTCGAGGGTCCCTACATCGCCTCGACCGAACTCGCTCTGCGCCAGGCGGAGGCGGCGAGCACGCAGTACCAGCCCAGGCTGCTGTCCATTCCCGAGCTGTACATGCTGGCGCTGTGGCTCCACGAGGACACCGAGGCCGACGCGTCCGTCGGGTCCCCCGCCCCGGCCGATCTGCTGGTACCGCTGGCTCCCGCCCCACCGGGCATCGCGGCACACCGGCCGCACCGGGTCTCCGATCTGCTTCCCGTGATCACCACCCGCATCACGCCCGGCCCCGGCCCCCTGCTCGGCTCCCCGGCCTGAGCCCCGGCCGCCCCCCACTTCACTGTGCCCCGCCACCGGAATCGGTGGCGGGGCACAGTGCGCGGGGGCGCCTCCCCACCCATCCGGACTAGCCCCATTCGGCCACCCCGAACCACCCGAAGTGACAGGGCAGTTACGTTGAACCGTCCGGCCGGGTGATGCGTCATGAGAGGAGAAGAAGCGCTGCCGCGAAATCCCTGCGGATTGACGCCCGTGGGGCAACACTGGGACCGGACCGATCGATACGGGGGGCGGCCATGAACACTTCGTCAAGCCGCAGGACACTCAACTCAACGCAGCGAAAGAACCCAGCCATGTGTCAGCACCAGCCACCCTGCCCGAACGCCGACTCAGCCGACAGGGAGGCAGCCCGCCCGGTGGCACACCATCCGGAACAGGGCTGGAGCCTGCTGTGCAACGGCGTCCTGCTCTTCGAGGACACCGGCGAGCTGCTCCCGGACGGGCAGATCATCGCGCCGCACCGGCCGCTGGGAACAGGCCGGGTGATGAAGGCCGCCTGACCGCGGCAGTACGGACAGGGGCCGGCCCGGAGAGATCTCCGCACCGGCCCCGACGCAGTTCCGCGTCGGACGGTGGCGCCCGTACTGGACGCCGCTGCCGTCAGTTGTCGTACTCGTCCAGCGGCGGGCAGGAGCAGACGAGGTTGCGGTCACCGAACGCACCGTCGATCCGGCGCACCGGCGGCCAGTACTTGTCGGCGGCCGAGACACCGGCCGGGAAGACCGCCACCTCGCGGCTGTAGCCATGCGCCCAGTCGCCGCCCAGCGCGGCCGCCGTGTGCGGCGCGTTGCCCAGCGGGTTGTCGTCCGCGCTCCACTCGCCGGACGCCACCTTCTCGATCTCGGCCCGAATGGCGATCATCGTGTCGCAGAAACGGTCCAGCTCGGCGAGGTCCTCGCTCTCGGTCGGCTCGATCATGAGCGTGCCCGCGACCGGGAACGACATGGTCGGCGAGTGGAAGCCGTAGTCGATGAGCCGCTTGGCCACATCGTCGATGCTGACACCGGTCGCCTTGGAGATGGGCCGCAGATCCACGATGCACTCGTGCGCGACCAGACCGGCCGGGCCGTTGTACAGGATCGGGTAGTGCGGCTCAAGCCGCTTGGCGATGTAGTTCGCCGCGAGTACGGCGACCTGGGTCGCACGCTTCAGGCCTTCCCCGCCCATCAGGCGTACGTACGCCCAGGAGATCGGCAGGATGCCCGCCGAGCCCCACGGAGCGGCCGAGATCGGGCCGACCCCGGTCTCCGGACCGGCGGCGGGCTGCAGCGGGTGGTTCGGGAGGTACGGCGCCAGGTGCGCGCGCACACCGACCGGGCCGACGCCCGGGCCGCCGCCGCCGTGCGGGATGCAGAAGGTCTTGTGCAGGTTCAGGTGGGAGACGTCGCCGCCGAAGTGACCCGGCTTGGCCAGGCCGACCAGCGCGTTGAGGTTGGCGCCGTCGACGTAGACCTGACCGCCGGCGTCGTGCACCTCGGCGCAGATGTCGGCGACGTGCTCCTCGAAGACACCGTGCGTCGACGGGTAGGTGATCATCAGCACGGCGAGCTCATCGCGGTGCTGCTCGATCTTGGCACGGAGGTCCTGGATGTCGACCTCGCCGTCGTCCGCGGTCTTCACCACGACGACCTTCATACCGGCCATCACGGCACTCGCCGCGTTGGTCCCGTGTGCGGAGGAAGGGATCAGACAGACGGTCCGCCCCTCGTCGCCATTGGCACGGTGGTACGCCCGGACGGCCAGCAGCCCCGCGAACTCGCCCTGCGAGCCGGCGTTCGGCTGGATGGACACCGCGTCGTAACCGGTGACCTCGGCAAGACGCTCCTCCAGCTCACGGATGAGCGTCAGGAAGCCCTGCGCCTGCTCGGCCGGTGCGAAGGGATGCAGCGCGCCGAACTCGGGCCAGGTGATCGACTCCATCTCGGCGGTCGCGTTCAGCTTCATGGTGCAGGAGCCGAGCGGGATCATGCCACGGTCCAGCGCGTAGTCGCGGTCGGCGAGCTTGCGCAGGTAGCGCAGCATCGCGGTCTCGGAACGGTGCTGGTGGAAGACCGGGTGGGTCAGCACGGCGTCGGTGCGCAGCAGCTGCTCGGGCAGCGCGTCGGCGGCCGTCCCGTCCAGCGCCTCGATGTCACCCGTGGCGCCGAACGCCGCCCAGACGGCCGCGATCTCGGTACGGGTGGTGGTCTCGTCGCAGGCGAGCGAGACGTGATCGGCGTCGACGAGCCGCAGGTTCACACCCCGTTCGCGGGCATCGGCGACGACCTGGGCCGCCTTGCCGGGGACCCGGACGGTGAGCGTGTCGAAGTGGGATCCGGTCACCACGTCCACGCCGGCGGCGCGCAGGCCCTCGGCCAGGATCGCGGCGTAACGGTGGGTCCGGCGGGCGATCGTCCGCAGCCCGTCCGGGCCGTGGTAGACGGCGTACATGCCGGCCATCACGGCGAGCAGCACCTGGGCGGTGCAGATGTTGCTGGTGGCCTTCTCGCGGCGGATGTGCTGCTCGCGGGTCTGGAGGGCCAGCCGGTAGGCCTTGTTGCCGTCCGCGTCCACGGAGACGCCGACGAGGCGGCCCGGCAGGCTGCGGGCGAACTTCTCGCGTACGGCCATGAAGCCGGCGTGCGGGCCGCCGAAGCCCATCGGCACACCGAAGCGCTGCGTGGTGCCCACCGCGATGTCCGCGCCCAGCTCGCCGGGCGAGGTGAGCAGGGTGAGGGCCAGCAGATCGGCTGCCACGGTGACGATCGCGCCGAGTCCGTGGGCCTGCTCGATGACGGGCCTGATGTCGCGTACGGCTCCGGAGGCGCCCGGGTACTGCAGGAGAACGCCGAAGACGCCGCGCTCCGCGAGCTCGGCCGGGATGCCGTCGGTGAGGTCGGCGACGACGACCTCGACACCGGTCGGTTCGGCGCGGGTACGGATCACGCCGACGGTCTGCGGGAGAGCATCGGCGTCGACCAGGAAGACACCGTTCTTCACCTTGCCGACACGTCGCGCCAGCGCCATGGCCTCGGCGGCGGCGGTGCCCTCGTCGAGCAGCGAGGCGCCCGAGGTGGGCAGCCCGGTCAGGTCGGCGACCATCGTCTGGAAGTTCAGGAGGGCTTCGAGGCGGCCCTGGGAGATCTCCGGCTGGTACGGCGTGTAGGCCGTGTACCAGGCGGGGTTCTCCATCACGTTGCGCAGGATCACCGGCGGAGTGAACGTGCCGTAGTAGCCGAGCCCGATCATCGGAGCCAGTACCTGGTTGCGGTCGGCGAGCGCACGCAGTTCGGCGAGCACCTCGGCCTCGGTACGGGCCGTCGGCAGCTGGAGCGCCTCGGCGCTGCGGATGACATCGGGGACGGCGGCTGCGGTGAGCTCGTCGAGCGAGCCGTAACCGACCTGGGCGAGCATCTTCGCCTGCGCCGCGGCGTCGGGACCGATATGACGCTGCTCGAACGGGATTCCCTGTTCGAGCTGGGAGAGCGAAGTGCGACGGGGGGTCATGGTGGAGGCCTCCTGGTCTGTCACGACCTGCGAGGGGCACCACGGCGCGGGGTGCCCGAACGGCCTCCCCCTCTGTCATCTCAACCTGAGAGCTTCACCGGTGCCCACTGCACGCACCGGTTTTCACCGTCGGTGAGGGAAGGACCCGCCACGGCACGCGGCCGTGTGGAACCCGCCCTGCTTTCCAGAGTGACCTCGTCCGTGCGGTACGGGGGCCTGAGAGATTCCGGGGAGGATTTGCTCCTTCGGCGCCTCCGGAACTGATCCGGAGGACTCTCCCGCACGGGGTAAGCAGCCGCTCCCAGCCTACCAGCGGGGTTCCTGGCCCAATTCTCGAGTGGCCGACGCCACGGATCTGCACTTCTGTGGTTCCTGTGGAGTAGTCGCGACCCGTGGGAGGGACCGTGCAGACCGACATCGATCCGCGCAGCCTGATCGGCCGCAAGGCGTTCGACCGCGAGGGCACCAAGATCGGAACCGTGGACGAGGTGTACCTCGACGACGCGACCGGCGTGCCGGAGTGGGCGGCCGTACGCACCGGACTGTTCAGCCGGGACGCCTTCGTCCCTCTCGAACCCAGCGAATTCGTCGGGGACGCCCTGCGCATCCCCTTCGACCGTTCGCTGATCAAGGACGCACCCGACTTCGGGGTCGGCCGGCATCTCTCGCCGGAACAGGAGCTCCAGCTCTACCGGCACTACGGTCTGGACTCCCCGCCCGAGGAGACCGGCCCGGACCGGGACTTCGGCAGGCTGGCCGGCCAGGACGAGTAGTCGGCCGGGTCCCGCACGAGGGGGAGCGGATCGGCCGGCTGGAGTTCCGGATCATCGATTCGGAACGTACGCACCCGGCCGGGCGCCGATTCCGGCTCCTCGAAGCGCACCGTCACCCGGCCGACCCCGCTGCCCTGCACCCAGCCGTGCCCGTAGGCGCCGTGCCGCACGTCGTGCCCGGCCGGCCAGCGCCGGGCGGCGAGCTGCTCGGCGCTCTCCTGTTCCGGCTCCTCGTGCCGCGCCTGCTCCTCCTCCGTACCGGCGTCCGCTGCCGGCTCCGCGTTCAGGGCGAGCTCGGCAGCCGTCCGCTCGTCGGCCGCCTGCGCGAACAGGTCCTCCTGGGTGAAGTCGGCCAGGCCGGTGACCCCCACGCCCAGCAGCCGCACTCCCCCGGTGGTGTCCACCGACTCCAGGAGCCGCGCCGCCGCCTCCCTGACCACTGTGGGATCGTCGGTGGGTCCTCGCAGCGTCTCGGACCGGGTCAGCGTCGAGAAGTCGTACCGCCGCACCTTCAGCACCACGGTCCGGCCGGAGCGCGACGCCGCCCGCAGCCGCTGGACACACCGGTCGGCGAGCCGCTCCACCTCGCTCCTGACCCGGACACGGTCGTGCAGGTCCGTGTCGAAGGTGTCCTCGACCGAGACGGACTTCGCGTCGCGCTCGGAGACGACGGGCCGGTCGTCCTGACCGGACGCCATCCGGTGCAGCGCGCCGCCGTGCGCCTTGCCCAGCAGCCGTACGAGCTCCGCCTCGCCCGCCTCGGCCAGATCGTTCACCGTGGTCATCCCGGCGCGGCGCAGGTGGTCCGCGGTGGCCGGTCCGACGCCGGGCAGCGTACGTACCGGCATGGGTGCGAGCAGTTCCCGCTCGGTGCCCGGTTCTATCAGCAGGATCCCGTCGGGCTTCGCCTCCTCGGAGGCGATCTTGGCCAGCATCTTGGAGCCCGCGAGGCCCACGGAGCCGCTGAGCCCGGTGACCGCCTCGATCGCCTCGCGCAGCTGCTCACCGATGACCAGCGCCGAGGCCGTGTCGTCCGCCGTGCCACCGGCCTCCAGGTCCACGAAGGCCTCGTCCAGGCTGAGCGGCTCCACCAGCGGTGACAGCCGGCCCAGCAGCTCCATGACCTGGTCGCTCACGGTCCGGTAGAGCGCGAAGCGCGGCACGAGGTAGGCGGCGTTCGGCGCCAGCCGTCTGGCCTGCGCCATCGGCATGGCCGAGTGAACCCCGAAACGCCGGGCCTCGTACGAGGCGGTGGCGACGACCCCACGAGGCCCCAGCCCGCCCACCACGACCGGCTTTCCGCGCAGACTCGGTTTCGCCGCCTGCTCCGCAGAGGCGTAGAAGGCATCCATGTCCAGATGCAGAATGGTCGGCGCGGATCTCACATCAACAGATGCTGCCCTACGGCACTGACAATCGCCGGGCAGCAACCGCCCGCCGGCCCGGGTTTCCCCGGGCCCGGACGGGCTCCCGCCGGTCAGCCGGCCCGGTTGCGCCGACGGGCCAGCTCATCTGCGGGATTGTTCCCGATCAGCGTCTCGCCCGTGTCCACCCTCTCCCCGTGCAGCTGCGACAGCGCGGCGTCCACGTCCCGCCAGACCACGCCCACGGCGATACCGAAGACGCCCTGGCCTCCTTGGAGCAGATCCACGACCTCTGCGGGCGAGGAGCACTCGTAGACGGTCGCCCCGTCGCTCATCAGCGTCATGCGCTCGAGGTCCTGGAATCCGCGGGCCCGCAGGTGCTGGACAGTGGTGCGGATGTTCTGGAGCGCCACCCCCGTGTCGAGGAAACGCTTCACGATCTTCAGCAGGACGACGTCCCGGAAGCTGTAGAGCCGTTGTGTGCCCGATCCGTAGGCCGGACGGACGCTCGGCTCGACCAGGCCCGTGCGGGCCCAGTAGTCGAGCTGTCGATAGGTGATCCCCGCCGCCGCGCATGCCGTCGGCCCGCGATAGCCGATGTCCTTGGCCGATGCCACGCCGTCCCCCGCCACCGCAGCCGGCGCAGCCGGTTGCCTGATGGTGTGGTCGGCTGTACTCCCCTGCTGCGGATACGGCCCATCCACTGCCGCACCGTCGCCGCTGCTTCTCACGCCGACCTCCGTCCTTGACCTGCCCACTCGAAGGTAGGCAGTCACCCGGGGTGCGTCAACGATCGCCACACTCGGCACGCCGAGTGATAATCACCCTGAGGGTGGTTTCCCGTGACCCTTGACCGGGAAAGGCTTGTCGAATGCGCTGACGGCAGCCCCTTGGGACGTCACTGACTGTTCGTGCCGAAGTCCTCCGGGGAGATCTGATCGAGGAATTCGCGGAACTTCTCCACCTCGTCCTCCTGCTCGTCGGGGATCGCGATACCCGCGTCGTCGAGCACACCGTCACTGCCGTAGATCGGCGTTCCGGTGCGCAGGGCGAGCGCTATGGCGTCGGACGGCCGCGCGCTCACCTCGACTCCGCTCGCAAAGACCAGCTCCGCGTAGAAGACCCCTTCACGAAGGTCCGTGATCCGGACCTCGGTGAGCTCCTGGCCGACGGCCTCGAGCACATCCTTGAAGAGGTCATGGGTCAGCGGCCTGGCCGGAGCCATGCCCTGCTGAGCGAAGGCGATCGCGGTCGCCTCACCAGGACCGATCCAAATGGGGAGGTACCGGTCGCCTCCCACTTCACGCAGGAGCACGATCGGTTGGTTGGAGGGCATTTCCACCCGGACACCCACAACGTCGAGCTCGTTCACACAGCAACCCTAGGACGTGCTCGGCAGGTTTGGGTAGTCGGGCTCCACCGGGATCAGTGGAGCCGGATCTGGAGCGCGGTCTGTACGAGGGCCGAGTGCAGCCGCACAGAGAGCTCCGCGAGCTCCTTCGCAGTGGCCTCGGCACGGGCCCTGGTCTGCGGATTCCGGTGCCGGCGCAGGGGCGCGACCACCTGTTCGATCAGTCCGGCCTCGCGGTCCGCGGCTGCTCGCACGGCGCGCAGATGCCGTGGCTCCAGTCCGAACCGGCCCAGATCCGCCACAAGCCTGGCGACGGTGACCGTCTCCGCGTCGTATCCGCCGTCGGCCGTCGGCACAACCAGGCCGTAGGACTCCCACGCGTCGAGGTCACTCTCGGTGACCTCTGCGGCGGCGAGGAGCTCGGCGCGGCCGATACGAGCCGCCGTCGCCCTTCCCGGCGCGCCGGGAAGGCCACCGTCGGTGAGGCCACGCTCGCCGTCCGGGGACGGCAGGGACGCCTGCTCGCCCCGGGCGAGGGCGTCCAGGTGCTCACGGATGACCTTGAGCGGCAGGTAGTGGTCCCGCTGCATCCGCAGCACCTGGGCGAGCCGCTCGACGTCGGCGAGGCGGAACTTGCGGTAGCCGGAGGGCGTCCGCTGCGGTTCGACAAGACCCTCCGCCTCCAGGAAACGGATCTTGGAGATGGTGACCTCGGGAAACTCGCCCCGCAGCTGCAGGAGCACCGTGCCGATGCTCATCGGGCGGTCGTCGGCGGTGGCGGTGCCGTTTCCGGCACCGCCCGTCGGTGTTCTCAGCATGGACCTTCCTGGGGGTCCCCCCGACCGAGTGGGGGCGGGTCAGATGGCCCGCTGGCTTGCGTAGAAGACCAGCCGGTACTTGCCGATCTGCACTTCGTCGCCGTTGGACAGCGCGACGGAGTCGATGCGCTCACGATTGACGTACGTGCCGTTGAGGCTGCCCACGTCCCCGACCGTGAAGCTGCCGTCGGACCCCCGGCGGAACTCCACGTGCCGGCGCGACACCGTCACGTCGTCGAGGAAGATGTCGCTCTGCGGGTGACGGCCGGCCGTGGTCAGCTCACCGTCCAGGAGGAAGCGGCTGCCCGAATTCGGACCGCGCCGCACCACCAGAAGGGCCGAGCCGAGCGGCAGTGCGTCCACCGCGGCCTGCGCCTCGGGCGAGAGTGACGGCACGGACGTCTGGCCGGTCGCCTCCGCCTCGTAGGCCTCGAGGCCGGAGATGGAGATGGTCGACGTCGTCTCCGAGGCACGCTCGGGGACCCCGCCCCTCAGCGGCGCGCCGCAGTTGGAGCAGAAACGACTGGCTTCGGCATTGCGGTGGCCGCACCTCGTACAGACCGGCATGGACGAACCCTCCTGCCCCGGGGTGAACCCTCCACCCGTACTTGAGGTTGACGGTTCTCCGAAACCTATGCGGCCGGGACCGGCAGGGTCAACAGACGACGCGCCCGAATTGTCACCCCCTGAACCTGCCACCTGGTCGCGGAAGAGCGGGCGATCGGAGCCCTGCTCGTCGCCCTGACCATGGCGCGGTGCACGATGACGGGCAGCCTCATCGCGTGCGCTCTTGCCGAACAACTTCCCAAACAACTTCACGGGCGATTCCCCTTGACCGAAACAGACCCGCCCGTGGGGCAGGACGAACCCTGAATGAACACACCTGCCGACCCGGACATCTTCACAACGTCCGTATCCACTCGACAGTTTCCACCACGCACCACGATTACGATGCGGCGACCCCCCGCAACCTTCTGCCCGTGTCCCCCGACGCCCACGCGTCCCGGCTTCACTGGGCCGACGACCGAGCGTAGTCAGGCCGCTCCGCCGGTCGCAAGGCGTCCACGACAATGTCGTCGGCCTGCGACACATGCACGGTGGCCTGCTCCTTCTCCAGCGTCTGCACCACACCGCCGGGGATGTTCAGCGCCGGTTCAAGGTCCTGCGGCTTGCCGATGACCTTGAAGACGTACGGAGCGGAGATCTTGCGCCCGTCGACCTTGATGGCACCGCCGTCGCCGGAGAAGTACGTATTCGCCACCACCCGAACGCCGTTGACCTCGATCGCCTCGGCGCCGGCCGCCCGGAGCTCCTGAAGGGCGTCCAGCAGCTTGTCCGCCTCCACCGCGTCCCCCGGATCATTGATCGTGAGGGTGATCCCGGGGCCGTGCGCCGCCACGGTACCCGCGAGGATGCCGAGTTGACGCTCCTTCTCGACCGTCTGCTTGCGGGCCTCCTCAGCCTGGTCGGAGCTGTTCTCCAGCTCCGTGCGCTGGTCCTCCAGGCGCTGCTTCTCGTCCTCCAGCCGCTGCGAACGGTCGTCCACCTCGTCGAGGATGCGGACCAGGTCCTCCTGTCGCGCGCCGCGCAGTGCGCTGTTGTCGCTGTTGGACCGCACCTGAATGGCAAGTCCCAGGCCGAGCACGAACAGCAGGACCGCGACGATGAGTTGGGCCCGGGTGATCCGCGGCGGCCAGATCCCGGCGATCAGCCGCTGGCGTCCGGTGAGCTCGTCCGCGGGCTTCGGCTCTTCCCGGTCACCGGTGACACCGCCGTTGATGTCGTCGTCGTTCATCGCCGTCAGGCCCGGAAGACGTGCCGGCGGATCGCGGCGGCGTTGGAGAAGATCCGGATACCGAGAACGACCACCACACCGGTGGAGAGCTGGGCACCGACGCCCAGCTTGTCGCCCAGGAAGACGATCAGGGCGGCCACGACCACGTTCGAGAGGAACGAGACCACGAAGACCTTGTCGACGAAGATTCCGTCGAGCATGGCCCGCAGGCCTCCGAAGACCGCGTCGAGGGCGGCCACGACGGCGATCGGGAGGTAGGGCTCGACCACCGCCGGCACTTCGGGCCGGACCAACAGTCCGACCACGACTCCCACGACGAGGCCCAGTACGGCGATCACGATGTGCCCTTCCCTGTGTCTGCCGCACCACTGCCGGTGTCTGCGGCCTGATAAGGCTCTGCTGTCCGTACGATCAGGCTCGGGGCAGCCGGGAGATTCACCCTCTCCTGGACCGAGATGCTGGTCCTGATGTCGAAGGTGTCCTTCAGCGCCTGCAGATACTGGCCGTCGGCGCTGTTCTGGAAGGCGGCACTCAGCTTCTTCCCGTCCCCCACCGCGAGCACCGAGTACGGCGGCACCAGCGGCTTGTTGTCGACCAGTATGGCGTCGCCCGCGGCGCGGATCGCCGACAGGGCGGTCAAGCGCTGCCCATTGATGGCGATGGCTTCCGCACCGGACTGCCAGAGGCCGTTGACGACCCGTTGCATGTCCCGGTCCCGGACCCGGCCGGTGTCGGAGAAGCCGCTTGTCTCACGCGGTCCGCCGCCGCCCTGGTCGGTGTCCTTTGCGTCGTCGACGACCAGCTTCACGCCGGGCCCGTGCACGGCCGTCGCCCCGGAGAGCAGGGCCACCAGCTGTGTCTGGTCCCCGCCGTGCTTCTCCAGAGCCTTGCGCTGACGCCTTCCGACGTCGTCGCGAACCTTCTCCACCTGCGCCTCAAGAGTGTCGGCCGCGGCGGTCTCCGCGTCGATGCGGTCGATCAGCTCCTGGCGTTCCTTGGCGAGCACCGGTGCCGACACCCGCGCCTGTGCGGCACCGAGCGTGACCACGAGCGCGGCCAGCACCAGGCAGGCGGCGAAGCCCAGCTTCGCCTTGAGGGTGCGGGGCATGCCGGCACGGCCGTCGGCCTTGCGACGAGCCGATGCCTCGGCGTACCCGTCGTCCAGGCTGTGGTCCATCACATTGGTCAGCAGCGACATGGACGCGTCGGGGCGCGCGGGTGGCGCCTCCGTACTCCGGTCGGGGGTCTGCTGCGACATGCCGCACATCGTCGCACGTCGCAGCTGATACCGCCGAATGGCCCCACCGGTGTGCCGGGAGCCGCGTACCGGCAATCTCCGGTGCACCGTGGGAAGCACGGACCGCCCGGCCACTGCGGCGCGTCACTACGCCGCCGCAGTGGCCGGGCCCGTCAGTGACCTGCGCTGTCGACGATCGCCGACCACTCGTCCAGGAGAGCCTGCGCCGACACGTCGTCCGGCCCCTCCGCCCACAGATGGGTGACCGCTTCCGCACGGTCCGGCAGCACCATCACCCAGCGTCCGTCCGCCTCGACGACCCGCACGCCGTCCGTCGTGTCGACATCACGGTCTCCTGCGGCCTCGACGACACGGCGCATCACCAGCCCCTTCACCGCCCACGGGGTCGCCAGATCGCGGCGCAGCACATGGGCACGCGGAATACGTGCGTCGATCTGGCTCAGGGTGAGCTGTGTCCGGGCCACCAGCCCGATCAGCCGCACGAACGCGGCCGAACCGTCGAAGACGCTGCTGAACTCCGGAACGATGAAGCCACCCCGCCCGTCTCCACCGAAGATGGTGCCTTCCTCGCGGCCCACCCGGGTCAGGTCGTCGGGCGACGTGGTCGTCCACTCGACCTGGGTGCCGTGGTACGCGGCCACCTGCTCGGCGACGCGGGTGGTGGTCACGGGCAGCGCCACCCGGCCGCTGCGCCGCTCGGCGGCGACGAGGTCGAGCATGACCAGCAGCGCCCGGTCGTCCTCGATGATCCGGCCCCGCTCATCGACCAGGGAGAGCCGCTCGCCGACCGGGTCGAACCGGATCCCGAAGGCAGCCCTCGCGGAGGACACGATCTCCCCGAGCCGCACCAGCCCGGACCGCCGGGTCTCTGCGGACTCGGTCGGACGCGACTCGTCGAGGCCGGGGTTGATGGTCAGCGCGTCCACACCGAGCCGTCCCAGCAGACTGGGCAGAACAAGCCCCGCGCTGCCGTTGGAGGCGTCGACGACGACCTTGAGCCCCGCATCGGCGATCCCCGCCGTGTCCACGTTCCGCAGCAGGGATCCGGTGTACGAGTCGAAGACGCTGGACGGGAAGTACAGGTCCCCGATCTCCCCGGGGAAGGCACGACGGTATTCCTGCCGGGCGTAGACGCGGTCGAGCTTTCGCTGCTGCGCCTGGGAGAGGTCCGCGCCGCGCTCGTCGAAGAACATGATGTCGACGGAGTCGGGGACGCCCGGGGACGTCCGGATCATGATCCCGCCGGCGCTGCCGCGTGCGGTCTGCTGGCGCGCCACGGGCAGCGGTACGTTCTCGAGGTCACGGACATCGATGGCGCTGGCCTGCAGGGCCGAGATCACCGCACGCTTCAGCGCTCGGGCGCCTCGGGAGTGGTCACGTGCGGTGGTGACCGTGGACCCCTTCTTCAGCGTTGTCGCGTACGCGCCGGCCAGCCTGACAGCCAGCTCCGGCGTGATCTCGACGTTCAGGATCCCGGATACGCCGCGCGCCCCGAAGAGGTGGGCCTGGCCTCGCGACTCCCAGATCACCGAGGTGTTGACGAAGGCGCCGGCTTCAATGGTCTTGAAGGGGTAGACGCGGACGTTGCCCTGAATGATCGATTCCTCGCCGACGAGGCATTCGTCGCCGATGACGGCGCCGTCCTCGATGCGGGCCGCACGCATGATGTCGGTGTTCTTGCCGATCACACAGCCACGCAAATTGCTGTGATCGCCGATGTACACGTTGTCGTGCACCACGGACTTGTGCAGGAATGCCCCGCTCTTCACGACGACGTTCGACCCGATGACCGTGTGTTCACGGATCTCGACCCCGGCCTCGACCTTGGCGTAGTCGCCGATGTACAAGGGGCCCCGGAGTACCGCGTCGGGATGCACCTCCGCGCCTTCGGCCACCCATACACCGGGGGAGATCTCGAACCCGTCGATCTCCACGTCGACCTTGCGCTCAAGAACGTCGGCCTGAGCCTTGACGTAGCTCTCGTGCGTGCCCACGTCCTCCCAGTAGCCCTCTGCGACATAGCCGTAGATGGGCTTGCCTTCCTTCATGAGCTGCGGAAACACGTCTCCGGACCAGTCCACGGAGACATCGGCCTCGACGTAGTTGAAGACCTCGGGCTCCATCACGTAAATGCCCGTGTTCACAGTGTCCGAGAAGACCTGTCCCCAGGTTGGCTTCTCCAGGAACCGCTCGACCTGACCCGCCTCGTCCACAATCGTGATGCCGAATTCCAGGGGATTCGGTACCCGTGTGAGACAGACAGTGACCAGACCACCCTTTTCCTTGTGGAAGGCGATGAGGTCGGTGAGGTCGAAGTCCGTCAGCGCGTCACCGGAAATAACGAGGAACGTGTCGTCCTTCAATGCCTCTTCGGCATTCTTCACGCTGCCTGCGGTACCGAGCGGTTTCTCCTCGTTGGCATAGGTGAGCTCCATTCCAAGCTCTTCGCCGTCCCCGAAGTAGTTCTTCACCAGGGACGCGAGGAACTGGACGGTCACGACCGTCTCATTGAGCCCGTGCCTCTTGAGCAGCCGAAGCACATGCTCCATGATCGGCCGATTGGCTACGGGCAGGAGCGGCTTGGGCATGCTTGAGGTCATGGGGCGAAGGCGAGTGCCTTCACCACCAGCCATCACGACGGCCTTCATGTCGGAAACGTCCTCCTCGAAGAGACGACGGTCTAGCCGACTTCACCCGTCAGGGCAGGATCTGTGTCATCAGCCGCGGGCCGGCCACACTGCGCGGCACCGCATCAACAGGCTCAATCGGCTACTGCATCCGCCTTGACAAGCCGGCGGACCTGAACCACATAGAGGATCCCTGCCCACCAGTAGAGCGTTGTACCCCATCCTGCGAACGCCCATCCGAAAATGGTGGCCAGCGTTGCCAGCCAACCACCTCCGTCGCTGAGCAGCAACAAGGGAAATGCGTACATCAGATTGAACGTAGCCGCCTTGCCCAGGAAGTTCACCTGGGGCGGCGGATAGCCGTGACGGCGGAGGATCCCCACCATGACGAGCAGCATCAGCTCACGGGCGAGAAGAGCCGCGGTGAGCCAGAGCGGAAGGATCTCCCGCCAGGTCAGTCCGACCAGGGTCGAAAGAATGTAAAGCCGGTCGGCAGCCGGGTCCAGTAGCCGCCCGAGGCTGCTGATCTGGTTCCAACGGCGCGCGAGCTTTCCATCGAGGTAGTCACTGACACCGCTGAACATCAGTACCAGCAACGCCCAGCCGTCGCTCTTGGGCCCGCCGAACTCGGGGCGGAGAATCAGCCACAGGAAGACAGGTACGCCGACGAGGCGAGCCATGCTGAGGATGTTGGGGATGGTGAGTACCCGGTCCGTCTGAACGCGAGTCTCCTGGACCTCCACCCGGGGGCCTCCTGTGAAGAACGTGCCAATGATGCCCCCTGACCTTACCCTCAGCAGCGGCCGGCAGGAACACAGGGGTACGGAGGACGGGCCCGGAACGCAGAAAACCCCCGTGCCAAAGGCACGGGGGTTTCCACAATAATTGTTCGGCGGCGTCCTACTCTCCCACAGGGTCCCCCCT
>NZ_JBHVWF010000070.1:0-39533 GCF_042882365.1 Streptomyces sp. NPDC058221
CGGGTACACGGGGAAAGGCGCCCGGAACCGATCGGTTCCGGGCGCCTTCTGTTTGTGGAGTCGTTCTGTATGTGGAGTCGTTGAACCTGGCGGGTTCAGTTCTCCGACGCGTAGGACGTGAAGTCGGCCCACGCCCCGGATGCGAAGGCGAGCCGGGGCCCCTGCGCATGCTTGGAGTCGCGCACAAGTACCGCGTCTGTTGTAGCGGCGACCTCAACGCATTCGTTGCTGTTGCTGCTGTCGCTGTAGCTGCTCTTGAACCACTCCAGCCGGGAATCGTCTCCGGCAGGGGTCTGGCTGATCATGTCTCTCCCAGCACTTGCTCGATGAAGGCCAGCGACTCCCGCGGCGTGAGAGCCTGAGCCCGGATGATGCCACACCGCAACTCAACGATCCGGAGATGCTTCGGGTCCGAGACCGGACGGCTGCCGAAGTCGCCCTCGGAGCGCCCCACCGCCGAACCGTCCCTGAACTTCAACACCTGCATCTCCCCACCCATTCCGGCGTGATCGTCGCGTCCGGTCGGCATCACCTGAATCTCGACATTCCTCAACTGGCCCACCTCCAGGAGATGTTCCAGCTGACGCCGCAGCACCATTCTGCCCCCGAGGTGCCGCCGAAGCGTCACCTCTTCCTGGACAAAGCTGAGCTCCGGTCCGGGCGAGCGGTCGAAGATGGACTGCCGGGCCATACGGGCAGCCACCA
Organism: Streptomyces sp. NPDC058221; assembly: GCF_042882365.1. Lineage (NCBI taxonomy): Bacteria > Bacillati > Actinomycetota > Actinomycetes > Kitasatosporales > Streptomycetaceae > Streptomyces > Streptomyces sp. NPDC058221. The sequence continues at coordinate 706 of NZ_JBHVWF010000070.1, forward strand.
GCCTCTCCACCTCGTCCGGTGAGAAAGCGGGCCTCCGCATCCCGAACAGCGCCCGCGCATATTCCTCCGTCTGCAACAGACCATGGAGGTTGTGGCTCCCGTACGCCGAGAGTTCGACCGCTTGCGCCTCCAACTTCGCCAGCTCCCGCACCTTCTTCGGGTACCGGACCTCAGCAACGTCCTGCTTCATCGCGGCGATCTTGCCGCCCGCACCGGCCACCTCGTCCGCTCTGTCCAGGAACTCCGGCCGGGGAATGCGCCGGCCGCCCTCCACCTTGTAAACCAGGTCCTCGCCGTACCCCATCGCGGCCCCGAACTCGCCGGCCCGCATCCCCGCCGCCTCCCGCCACGCCTTGATCTGGCGGCCCACTGCCGCGACCACCGCGGCCCCCGACTCGTCATCGGGATCGACGTCCCAGCCGGGCTCGTCCGCCCCGTCCTCGCCCTGTCCCATACCGACCCCGTCCACACTCATCCGTGCCCCACTTCCGACGCGCGTGCCGTTCATCCTCAACCGCCTCTGTTCCCCGCACGTCACGCCGGACGGCCGGGACACCGCTGGACAAGCCCGGGACAAAATCCACCGGGTCGTGGGTGCCCACGACTTACGCGGCCACGACCCGGTCAGCCACGACGCGGCGGCCCACGACGTCTAAAGGCTTTTAAAGAACCAAGAGAAATAACCCAACCAAACCCGCCCCACCCCCGCTCTGACCCGCGTCACTCGCGCGGGTGACAAATGGCAACTCAGCTGGATTTGGGACGGGTTGGCTGGCATATGCTCGCCGCGACAACCACAGACACGAGACGGCCCCGGCCGGGACAGCAAATCCCGACCGAGGCCTGACCACGAGGAAGCAGAGACCTTCCCGATGGATACCCAGCAGATTACCGCGCCCCCGTACGCCCAGCCCGGCCACTCCCCCGGCTTCCCCGGCCCCAACGGCGGCCCGCGCGACGTCACACCGACATCCGGTGTCATCCACGTCAACACCCGCCACGCCTCCGGCTTCGTGATCATCGGCAACCACCTCGCCCAGCACGACGAACTCTCCCTCGTCGCCATCGGGCTCGCTGTGCACATCCAGTCACTGCCCGCCGGAGCGAAAGTCGGCATCAAGGTCCTCACCGACCGCTTCCCCGAGAGCGAAGCCCGTATCGCCGCCGCTTTACGGGAGTTGGAGGCGAAGGGCTACCTGCACCGCAGCCGCGTACGCCTCCCCGAAGGCCGGGTGGTCACCCGCACCGTCTCGTACAACCAACCCGTCACCGACACCTCGACGGCCCCGGCACCACAACCCCGTCGAGCGGCCCCAGCACGCCGAGCGACACCCCCCGAGCCACAGCCCACCCCGGCCCCATGCCCCGCCGCCTCCGAACCCGTGCTGCCGCCCGCCCCCGTCCCTGTTCCGGCTCCCGCCGCACCCCCGCCCCCGCCGCACACACCCACCAACCCCCTGCACCGGACAGCTGCCACCCTCCTCGCCGACCTGCGCCGCCACGCACCCGAACTCACCCTCTCCGAGGGCGACATCCGCACCCTCACCCCCGGCGTCGCCACCTGGCTCGAACGCGACGCCCACCCCGACAGCATCCGCCATGCCCTCACCGCAGACCTCCCCGTCCCCCTGAAACACCCGGCAAAACTGCTCCGCCACCGGATCACCACCCGCATCCCAGCACCGCTCCCCAGCACCACAGACCTCACCGCACCCCGCCGCAAGATCGTCGTCATCCCGCTCCAGAACTGCGAAACCTGCGAACGCGCCTTCCGCGCCACCCACCCCGGCCACTGCCGCGACTGCCGAACCGACACACCTTCAGCCACCAACGCCCCCTGAACGGACCCCACATGGTCAGCTCACCCCACGAGGCAATGCACCGCATCTTCCAGGAGTACCCGGGCCTCTTCTCCCGCGTCACCGAAGTCCTCGGCATCGACATCCCACCACCCACCTCGGCCACCCTCCTGCCCACGGACCTCACCGAAAACAGCCCCGTCGAACGCCGAGTCGACACCCTCCTACGCATCGACACACAACACGACGGACCCTTCCTCCTCGCCATCGAAGCCCAAGGCAAGAAGGACCCCCGCAAGACCACCAGCTGGCCCTACTACGTCAGCTACCTCCACAACCGATACGGTGCCCTGCCCGTCCTCCTCCTCGTCGTCTGCCAGGACCACGCCACCGCCCAATGGGCCGCCGCCCCCATCACCATCGGCCTCCCCCAATGGCCCACCCTCACCCTCAACCCCCTGGTCGCGGGCCCTCACAACATGCCCGTGATCAAGAACGTCGCCGAAGCCCGCAAAGACCTCGCACTCGCCACCCTCGCCGCCATCACACACGCCGACAATCCAGACGTCGGTGCCATACTGAAAACGCTCTCCGCCGCACTACGCGATGTCCCCGAAGCCATTGCCGAACCCATCGCCGAACTCACCGCACAAGGCCTGGGCAACCGCCCGGCCGCACAACAATGGAGGAACCTGGTGGCCGTGGATACCTCTTTCTACAAGTCCTTCATGTCCGAAGAAATCCGGGACGAAGGCCGAGCCCAAGGCAAAACCCAAGGCCGAGCCGAAGGCCTCCTCCTGATCATCGAAGCACGCGGTATCACCCTCACCGACGAGATGCGCGCGAAGATCACCACCTGCACCGACTCCCAACTGCTGGACCAGTGGCTGCAACGCGCCGCCACCGCCACCTCCACCGACGAAGTCTTCACAGACAGCCACTGAGTCCACCCACGCGGCCGCTGCGCGCGACAGCCGCAGCCAGTCGGCTCCGCCCGCCTTGATGCCCAACATCAAGGCGGGCCAGGCAGACCACCTGCAGCGGCCTCGCCACCGCGCTGCGCGAGGCACCGGACAACGTCGCCGAACCCATCGCCGAACTCACCGCACAAGGCCTGGGCAACCGCCCGGCCGCACAACAATGGAGGAACCTGGTGGCCGTGGATACCTCTTTCTACAAGTCCTTCATGTCCGAAGAAATCCGGGACGAAGGCCGAGCCCAAGGCAAAACCCAAGGCCGAGCCGAAGGCCGAGCCGAAGGCCTCCTCCTGATCATCGAAGCACGCGGTATCACCCTCACCGACGAGACCCGCGAGAAGATCACCACCTGCACCGACCCCCACCTCCTCCACCAGTGGCTCCAACGCGCCGCCACCGCCACCACCGCCGAGGAAGTCTTCACCACGGACCTCTGACCGGCCGCCGCCCCTGATCGGGCACAAGAAAAAACGGACCCCTCGGGTTCCCGAAAGGGCACCCGAGGGGTCCGGCGTGTCGCAGCAGGCGGCGTGGTTACGACGCCGCGCCCACCACGTCCTTCTCCTCCGCGAAGTGGCAGGCCGACTCGTGGGCGGCCGGCGTCGTCGAGGTCTTGAAGCGCTCGGGGATCGCCAGCAGCGGCATCTCCTGGGCGCACTTGTCCTCGGCCTTCCAGCAGCGGGTGCGGAAGCGGCAGCCCGACGGCGGGTTGGCCGGGGACGGGACGTCACCGGAGAGGATGATCCGCTCGCGGCCCTCACGGGCCTCCGGGTCCGGCACGGGGACCGCCGACAGCAGCGCCTGGGTGTAGGGGTGCGTCGGGTGGTCGTAGATCTGCGTGTCCGTGCCGATCTCGGCCATCTTGCCGAGGTACATGACCCCGACCCGGTCCGAGATGTGCCGGACGATCGACAGGTCGTGCGCGATGAAGAGGTAGGAGAGGTTGAACTCGTCCTGGAGCTTCCCCATCAGGTTGATGACCTGGGCCTGCACCGACACGTCGAGCGCGGAGACCGGCTCGTCGCAGATGATGATCTCCGGGTTGAGCGCGAGGCCGCGGGCGATGCCGATGCGCTGGCGCTGACCGCCGGAGAACTGGTGCGGGTACCGGTTGATGTACTCCGGGTTGAGACCCACGACGTCCAGGAGCTCCTGCACCTTGCGGCGCCGGTCGCCCTTCGGGGCGGCCTCGGGGTGGATCTCGTACGGCTCCCCGATGATGTCGCCCACCGTCATACGCGGGTTCAGGGAGGTGTACGGGTCCTGGAACACCATCTGGATGTTGCGGCGGACCGCCTTCAGCGCGCGGCCGGACAGCTTGGTGATGTCCTGGCCCTTGTAGAAGACCTCGCCGGCCGTGGCCTGCTCCAGCGTCATCAGGAGCTTGGCGACGGTGGACTTGCCACAGCCGGACTCGCCCACGATGCCGAGCGTCTCGCCCGCGAAGAGATCGAACGAGATCCCGTCCACGGCCTTGACCGCGCCCACCTGCTTCTTGAACAGGATGCCCTGGGTCAGCGGGAAGTGCTTGACCAGGTTACGGACCTGGAGGATCGGCTCGCCCTGCGACACGGGTGCGTCGATGGCGGCTACGGCCTCCGCCTCGGTGGCCGCGTCGACCGTCTCCACTTCGGTGACGTTCGGGGTGGCGTCCACGGGCTCCTTGTTGATGTCAGCCATGGATCGTCTCCTTCCAGAAGTGGCAGGCGCTGCCGCGTCCGACCAGTTCGGTACCGTCCTGCTCGGCCACCGGCGCGAGAGCCGGAATGTCCGTACGGCAGATGTCCTGCGCGGCCGGGCAGCGCGGGTTGAACGCGCAGCCCGACGGCACGTGGAGCAGGTTGGGCGGCAGTCCCTTGATCGCGAAGAGCTCCTGGCCCTTCTGGTCCAGGCGCGGGATCGACTCCAGCAGACCCTTCGTGTACGGGTGCGCCGGACGCTTGTAGATCTCGTGGACCGGAGCGGTCTCGACGATCCGGCCCGCGTACATCACGGCGATCTTGTCGGCGACGTCCGCGACGACACCGAGGTCGTGCGTGATCAGGATCAGGCCCATGTTGTACTCGCGCTGGAGCTCCGCGAGCAGGTCCATGACCTGGGCCTGCACCGTCACGTCGAGCGCGGTGGTCGGCTCGTCCGCGATGATCAGGTCCGGCTCCAGGGCCAGCGCCATCGCGATCATGATGCGCTGGCGCATGCCGCCGGAGAACTGGTGCGGGTAGTCCGAGACCCGCGCCGCGGCGGCCGGGATCTTGACCTGGTCCATCAGGCCGATGGCCTTGGCCTTGGCTTCCTTCTTGGACAGGCCCTGGTGCACCCGGAACATCTCGCCGAGCTGGTAGCCGACGGTGAGGACCGGGTTCAGCGAGGAGAGGGCATCCTGGAAGATCATCGCGATCTTCTGGCCGCGGATCTTCCGGCGCTCCTCGTTGGACATCTTGAGCATGTCCTGGCCGCGGAAGAGGATCTCGCCCTGCGGGATCCTGCCCGGCGGCATGTCGAGGATGCCCATGATGGCCTGCGCCGTCACGGACTTGCCGGAGCCGGACTCCCCGAGAACGGCGAGGGTCTCACCGGCGTCGACGTTGTAGTTGACTCCGTTGACCGCCTTGGCCACGCCGTCGCGGGTGTGGAACTCCACGTGCAGATCACGGACTTCGAGCAGCGGGCCGACATGGTCGGCGCCGCTGCGCGGGGACGGGACGTCGGCCGTCTTGTCGATGGTGGTCACGTTCGCCCTCCTTATCGCGACTTGGGATCGAGGGCGTTACGGACGGCTTCGCCGAGCATGATGAACGCCAGAACGGTGATGCTGAGCATGATCGACGGGTACAGCAGGATGTGCTGTGCTACGCGGATCTGCGCGGAGCCACCGGAGATGTCCATGCCCCACGAGATGGTCGGGTCGGCGAGACCCAGACCCAGGTAGGACAGGGTCGCCTCGGCCGAGATGTAGACACCCAGCGAGATGGTGGCGACGACGATCACCGGGGCCATGGCGTTGGGCAGGATGTGCCGGAAGAGGATCCGGTTGGTGCCCGCGCCGAGCGCTCTGGCCGCCTGGACGTAGTCGGACTGCTTGATGACGATCACCGCACCGCGCATGACTCGTGCGATCTGGGTCCAGCCGAGGAACGCCAGGGCGAAGATGACCACCCAGACCGTCCGGTCGGCGAACGCCTGGAGGACGACCATGGCGCCCAGCAGGAACGGGATCCCGAGGAAGACGTTGGTGAAGAAGCCGGAGAGCAGGGCGTCGACCCAGCCGCCGAAGTAACCGGCGAGCATGCCGACCAGTCCGCCGAACAGCGTCACCAGGAGCGTCACGCAGACGCCGACGGTGACCGAGGCGCGGGTGCCGTAGATGACACGCGCGAAGACGCTGTGGCCCTGGCCGTCGTAGCCGAGCCAGCCCTCGGAGCCGATCTTGCTCAGCTCCGGCTTGCCCAGGTAGTGGTTCGCCAGGTCGACGTGGGTCGGCGAGGCGCTGGTGAACAGGCTCGGGAACACCGCCATCACGAGCAGGATGACGATCAGCACCGACGAGACGATGAAGTACCAGTTGGAGCGCAGGTCCCGCCAGGCATCGCCCCACAGGCTGCGGGCCTTCTCCGCCTTCACGGTCGCCGACGGGTCCGCGAGGGGCGCCTTGGCGTCCTCGGGCGCGGGAGCGGTCTTGGTCACGTCAGGCATAACGGATCCTCGGGTCCAGGACCGCGTACAGCAGGTCGACGATGAGGCTCATGAGGAGATAAACGAGCACCAGGATGGTGACGAGGCCGACGAGCGTCGTGCCCTCGCGCTTGACGATCGACTCGTAGATCGTGCCGCCGACGCCCTTGACGTTGAACAGGCCCTCGGTGACGACCGCGCCGCCCATCAGGGCGCCCAGGTCGGTGCCGAGGAAGGTGATGACGGGGATCAGCGAGTTGCGCATCAGGTGCACACCGACGATGCGGCGCTTGGGAAGACCCTTGGCGATGGCGGTGCGCATGTAGTCCGCGCGCAGGTTCTCGGCCATGGTCGTTCGCGTGAGTCTCGCCACGTAGGCGAGTGACAACGACCCGAGCACGACAGCGGGTGCGATCAGCTCGCTCCACTTGGCGTCGCCGGACACGTTCGGCGAGATCCAGCCGAGCTGGAAGGCGAACACCGTCTTGACGATGAAGCCGAGGACGAACACCGGGATCGAGATGATCAGCAGGGTGAAGACCAGGATCACGTTGTCGCTGAGCCGGCCGGCGCGCAGTCCGGCGAACGTGCCGAGACCGATGCCGATGACGATCTCGATGACGAACGCCATGCCGGCCAGCCGGAGGGTGACGGGGAACGCGTCGCCGAGGACGTCCGTGACGGGACGTCCGCTGGCTATCTGATCACCGAAATCGAAATGCAGGACGATGCCTGTCATGTAATTCCAGTACTGCTGCAGGATCGGCAGATCAAGGCCCTTTTCATGGCGAAGTCTCGCCAGTGTGGCCGGATCGACACCCTTGTCCCCGAAGAGCCCGCGCACGGGGTCACCGGGCAGCGTATAGACCATCAGGAAGATCAGCAGCGTTGTCCCGAGGAAGACCGGGATCATCTGGAGCAGTCGTCGTGCGACATAGCGCCCCATCATGCCTCCATGTAATAGGCAAGCAGCAGCCAACGGGCCCTCCCCCGCACCGACTTCCCCTGTGGGGCGGTCAGTTGCGTGGAAGGGCCCCCCGGCCACCGCGTGCGGACCGGCGCGGACCGTCCTTCAGTGTCGGTCCCGCGCCGGCGCGCGGACTACGTCGGTGTGGTTACTTCTTGACTTCGACCTTGGTCAGGATCGGGTCGCCGTCCTGCGCGTAATCGACGTTCTGGACCTTCTCCGAGTAACCGGCGTTGACCTTGTAGTACCAGAGCGGGATGGAGGGCATGTAGTTCACCAGCTCCTTCTCGATCTTCTGGTAGGCCGCGACGGACTCGTCGAGGGAAGCCGCGGAGTCGGCCTTCTTGATCTCCTCGTCGAGGCCCTTGTTCGAGAAGTCACCCTGGTTACCGGCTGCGCCGGTACGGAACAGGTCCGAGATGAAGTTCGCGTTCACCGGGTAGTCGAGCACCCAGCCGGAGCGGTACAGGGACTTGACCTGCTTGTCGTCACGCGCGTTCGTGTCGGCCTGGAAGTCGGCCTTCGAGTCGGTGGTGCAGGTGACACCGGTGGACTGCTTGATGCTGTTGCAGACCGCCTCGACCCATTCCTTGTGGCCGCCGTCGGCGTTGAACTGGATCGAGATCTTGTTCCCCGGAACGCCGCCACCCTCCTTGATGAGGGCCTTGGCCTTCGCCGGGTCGTACTTGGTGACGTCGCCCGCGGCGTCCTTCTGGTAGCCGAGAACACCCTTGGCGACCCAGCCCGTGGCCGGCTCACGCGTGCCCTGGAGCACGGTCTTGGTGATCGTGTCGCGGTCGATGCCCATCGACAGGCCCTGCAGGACCTTCGGGTCGATGTCCTTGAACTGCTTGGTGTAGAAGGCGACGGCGATCGTCTGGATCGACGAGTACGGCTTGTCCACCGCACGGTCACCCAGGTCGGACCGGTAGACCGGAAGGTCCTTCGGGCCGATCTGGCGCAGCACGTCGACGTTGCCGGACTTCAGGTCCTCGTAGGCGGTCTCCAGGGTGGTGTAGTTCTTGAAGACCACACCGCCGTTCTGCGCCTTGTCCGCACCCTTGTAGTCGTCGTTGCGGACGACCTTGATCTGCTTCTTGTGGTCCCAGCTGACGAACTTGTACGCGCCGTTGCCGACCGGCTTCTCGCCGGCGGCCTTCGGGTCCGCGTAGAAGGACTCGGGCAGCGGGGAGAAGACCGTGTAGCCGAGCTTGTACGAGAAGTACGGCAGCGCGGAGTTGAGCTCGATGGTGAACGTGTAGTCGTCCACCTTCTTCAGACCGGACATGGAGTCCGACTTCGGCTTGGCCTTGGCGTCCTCGGGGTGGACGTCCGAGAAGCCCTTGATGTCGCCGAACCAGGACGCGTTGGTCTGGTTGTTCTTGATGTTCGCGGCCCAGTTCCAGGCCTTGATGTAGGACTCGGCCGTGACGGGCGTGCCGTCGTGGAACTTCCAGTCCTTCTTGAGCTTGACCGTCCAGAGCTTGCTGTCCTTGGTGTCGACAGACTCTGCGTTGATCATCTTGAGCTTGCCGGACGGGTCGTAGTCGACCAGCTGCGAGAAGATCGCGTCGGTGACGATGCTGCCGTTCGACTCCATCGTGTTGGCCGGCTGCAGCGGGTTCTGCGGCTCACCGACCTCGACGGAGAAGATGCCGTCAGCGTTGACAGCTCCCTTGGAGCCGCCCTTGCCCTTGTCGGCGTCACTGTCGCCGCCACCACAAGCAGTCGCAGCCAGGGCGATGACGGCCGCTCCCGCGACCCACTTGGCGCTCTTGGCACCACGCATGGGTTTCCTCCTCATGAGTCCACTTTTGACTACAAGAAGGGCACTGGACTGATACACCGACACCCCTGACGGTGATCGCTTCAGTGCCCTGAGTGTGCTCGTGAGTCGGCACTCCCCACAGTGCGTGACCCATTGACCCGAGCTCAATGGAGCCAACTATTAAGTACGACTGGGCTGTAAACCACACTTAAAGGGTCTCGGTTTGACAACATCCGTCACCCCTCCGGATCAAAATCCGGACAAAGTGATCCCAGACAGACACACCCGAAACGGACTGTTAACACATGTTCCGGAGAGCGACGCCCGATAACCGGACGCTTCGTTCCCAAAATCGGGTTGACCGGCGGGACATTGTGAGCCTGTGTGCGCCGGGCTGATCACGGTGCGCGGGGCCGGATCCTGCGCGCTCTCGGGCGAAGGGGCGCCCGGGGGCTGTCGAGGGCCGCTCAACTCTACGTCAATGCCGGGGCGTGACGGGCCTGTTGGGGACCTGACAGAGCGCCCGCGGGGGTGGCCCCGTCAGGGCACGCGACGGGGCCCTGCACCGCGTACTGCGCGGTGCAGGGCCCCGTTTGCCGGACAGCCGGAGGTCAGCGCTTGGCGCGCGACGCGGAGCGGCCGCGCTCCTTCTGGTCCAGGACGACCTTGCGGATACGGACCGTCTCCGGGGTCACCTCGATGCACTCGTCGTCGCGGCAGAACTCCAGGGACTGCTCAAGCGACAGCTTGCGGGCAGGCACCACGTTCTCCGTGGTGTCCGCGGAGGCCGCACGCATGTTGGTGAGCTTCTTCTCCTTGGTGATGTTCACGTCCATGTCGTCGGCGCGCGAGTTCTCGCCGATGATCATGCCCTCGTAGACCTCCGTGGTGGCCTCGGTGAAGATGACACCGCGCTCCTGGAGGTTGACCATCGCGAACGGCGTCACGACGCCCGCGCGGTCCGCGACCAGCGAGCCGTTGTGGCGGGTGCGCAGGTCACCGAACCACGGCTCGTGGCCCTCGAAGAGGGAGTGCGCGATGCCGGTGCCACGGGTCTGGGTCAGGAACTCCGTACGGAAGCCGATGAGGCCGCGGGACGGCACGATCCACTCCATGCGGACCCAGCCCGAACCGTGGTTCGTCATCGTCTCCATGCGGCCCTTGCGGGTCGCCATGAGCTGTGTGATGGCGCCGAGGTGCTCCTCCGGCGAGTCGATCGTCATGCGCTCGATGGGCTCGTACGTCTTGCCCTCGACCTGCTTGGTGACGACCTGCGGCTTGCCGACCGTCAGCTCGAAGCCCTCGCGGCGCATGGTCTCGATGAGGATGGCCAGGGCGAGCTCACCGCGGCCCTGCACCTCCCAGGCGTCGGGGCGCTCGGTGTCCAGGACGCGGAGCGAGACGTTACCGACCAGCTCGCGGTCCAGACGGTCCTTGATCTGCCGGGCGGTGACCTTGTGGCCCTTGCCGCCCTTGCCGACCAGCGGCGAGGTGTTCGCACCGATGGTCATCGAGATGGCGGGCTCGTCGACCGTGATCAGCGGCAGCGCGATCGGGTTCTCGGGGTCGGCGAGGGTCTCGCCGATCATGATGTCCGGGATACCGGCGATCGCACAGATGTCACCCGGGCCGGCCTTCTCGGCGGGCTTGCGGGTGAGCGCCTCGGTCATCAGCAGCTCGGTGATGCGCACGTTGGACATCGTGCCGTCGCGCTTGATCCACGCGACGGTCTGGCCCTTGCGCAGCTCGCCCTGCTCGACACGGCAGAGCGCGATACGGCCGAGGAAGTTGTCGGCGTCCAGGTTGGTGACGTGGGCCTGGAGAGGCGCTTCCTCGTCGTACTCCGGGGCCGGGACCGCGGAGAGGATCGTGCTGAAGAACGGCTCCAGGCTGTCGCTGTCCTGCGGGACGGTGCCGTCCTCCGGCTTGGTCAGCGAGGCGACGCCGTCACGGGCACAGGCGTAGACGATCGGGAACTCGATCTGGTCCTCGTCGGCGTCCAGGTCCAGGAAGAGGTCGTAGGTCTCGTCGACGATCTCGGCGATCCGGGAGTCCGGACGGTCCGTCTTGTTGACGCAGAGGATGACCGGCAGCTTGGCGTCGAGCGCCTTGCGGAGCACGAAGCGGGTCTGCGGGAGCGGGCCCTCGGACGCGTCGACCAGCAGGACGACCGCGTCCACCATCGACAGGCCGCGCTCGACCTCACCACCGAAGTCGGCGTGACCGGGGGTGTCGATGATGTTGATGGTGATGACGTCGCCGCCATCCTTGGGGTGGTACTTCACGGCCGTGTTCTTGGCCAGGATCGTGATGCCCTTCTCACGCTCCAGGTCGTTCGAGTCCATCATGCGTTCGTCGAGGTTCTCGGCAGCGTGCGCGGCGAAGGCGCCGGCCTGCCTGAGCATGGCGTCGACCAGCGTGGTCTTGCCGTGGTCGACGTGGGCGACGATGGCTACGTTACGGATGTCGTGGCGCGTGGGCATGGGTGGCTTGCGCTTCTCTCGGATCGGGGATTCAGGCGTCTTAGTCGGTCTTGAGTCCTCGTACGCCCGCCGGGCGGACGCGCCACGGCTAGTCCCATGGTACGGGCCCGATGCGTCCCGGGCTTCCCGGGCAGCTTTTACCGGTCACGGGACGGCCCTGCGGCCTCGCGTGCGGCGGCCGGTGCACGCCTGACCGGCGGCTGGTCACACCCCGTGGGAGAGCTGCTCCGGCCCATGGAGCCCGAGCTGTGACGAAGGCCCGCGTCCGCCCCGGTTTCCCGCCCCCGTGGCCGGTTCTTCCGGCTGATTTCACCGGTGATCCTGGCCGCGGTCCCCCGGCGGACGGCACGGACGCGGGGCCTGAGCGGCTCCAGAGGTGGGGCTCCGAAGCCGCGGGTGCCGAGTTGGGGCTCGGCGGACGGCCTCCGTGGTGGTGCCCGAGGAAGGGGCCTCGGAGACCGGGAGGCGGAACGGCTGCCCGGGTCAGCGGGTGGACGCAACCTTGCCCGCCGTCGGGACGGCGGGCAAGGGAATTGAGCCAGTTCTGAGCTTTCGACTCCGCTCTGACCTGCTACTTCTTCTGGTTGGCCGGGGCTCCGGCGGACTGCGGCTTCTTGAAACCGATGTCCTGGTAGTGGGGCACCCCGAAGCCGAAGGCGCCGACGTTCACCAGCTTCTTGTCGGTCGCGACGAGCTGCGGGCGCTGGAAGAGCGGAATCGATCCTGCGGCAGCCCAGATCCGGGCGTCCGCCTGCTTCATCAGATCCCTGGCCGAGCCCTCGTCCAGCTCCGAGGCCGCCCGGTCGAAGAGCTGGTCGATGTGGTCCGTGCCGACGCGCGTGTAGTTCTGCTCGACGAGCAGCGAGCCGTCGGTCGCGGGCTCCGGCTTGGCGTAGATCGGGCGGTCGTCGGTGGCCGGGTAGGCGGTCGCGGGCCAGGAGTACAGCGCCAGGTCGTAGTCACCGGAAGCGACGTGGTCCTGGAAGTAGCTGTCGTCGGAGACCTTGGTGATCTCGGTACGGATCCCGATCGTGTCGAGCATCGACGCGATCTTGTCCCCGACACTGCGCAGCGACTCGGAGCCCGGACCGGACGGCAGGACGAACCGCAGGGTCAGCGGCTTGCCGTTCTTGCCGAGGGGGCCGCGGGCGGCGTCGGGGGCCTGGGCGGGGGCCGCGGTGCCGACCGGTGCGTAGGCGCCGGCGGCGCCACCGGGCTGCCGGTCCTGGGCGGTGACCCTGACCGGGGCGTCCTCGGATGTGCCCGTCTCCCCGAGGCGTCCGGCCTGGCGCAGCAGGGCGGCGCTCTGCACGGCGGCGGCGGGGGCCGGGGCGATGACGTGGGTGGCGGCGCCCTCGGCCTCACCGGGCTTGCCGTCGTCACCGACGATGTAGAGGCCGTCGTCCTTGGAGGGCTCGCGACGCGCGGCGCTGTCGGTCTTGCCGTCGTCCTTTGCGCCCTCGGCCTTCTTCTCCTCGGCCGCCTTCTTCTCCGCGGCCTTCTTCTCCGCGGCCGTCTTGTCCCCGGCCTTGTCCGCGTCCTCCTTCTTGGCTGTCTCCTTCTTCTCCGCGCTGTCCTTCTTCTCCGCGGAATCCTTCTGCTTGTCGCTGTCCTTCTGCTTCTCGCCCTCGCTGCCCGCCTTGGTGCCGTCCGTCCTCTTGAGGGCGCCCTCCCGAGTCCAGCCGGCGTCGGCCAGCAGCGCCTGGGCCTCCTTGGTGTCCTGGGCGCCGAGCGCACCGCTGCTGTCCTTGTATCCGGGCTGTCCGGCCAGCGCCAGGTGGCTGCCGAGCGGAGTGGCGGGCAGGCCGAGCGGTTTGAGTACGGTGTCGGCGAGCTCCTGACGGTCGAGCGCGCGGGCAACCGCCCGGCGCACCCGGTCGTCGGCGAGCGGCCCGGTCTCGCCGTTCAGTGCCAGCTGCGTGTAGGCGGGCTCCAGGGACTTGTGGACCGCGTAGCCACGCAGATCGTTCTGCTCGGTGGCGTACGCCTTGGCGGCCCGGGCCTTCTCGTCCCTGGCCTCCTGCGCCTCCGCGGCCACGTCCTCGTCGGAGCCGTGTGCCAGTGCCCAGGACCGCAGGGCCGCGGCCGGGGTGGTGTCGGAGCCGGGGCCGTGGGCGGGCGGCCCGCTGTTGCCGGCGTCCCGGGCGGCCCGGGCGATGCGGTCGGCGCCCGCCGCGTCGATGTCGGCGACATCCACCTTGCCCTCGGTCAGGGCCTCGGTGCGGTCCTGCGGCTTGACCGCCTTGAAGACCAGCGAGTCGAGCTTGGCCGGGCTGCCCCACCAGCGCGGGTTCCGGGCCAGCGTGACGGAGCCCTTCTCCTTGTCCACACCGCTCAGGCGAAACGGTCCTGCAGTCGCCTTGAGAGTGGTTCGCGCACCGTCGTTGAAGGCGTCCGGGGAGCCCGTCACCTGCTTCGGGTACAGCGGGGAGAAGAGGGAGCGCCAGTCCGCGTACGGCTTGGCGAAGGTGACCTTGACCTCCAGGTCGTCCGCGCCGCGCTCGATCTTCTCGATGCGCTCGTACCCGGCGTTGCGGGCGGTCCAGAACGAGGAGTCCTTGCCGCTCAGCGCCCGCCACTGGGCGACGAAGTCCGGAGCTCCGATCTCCCGGCCGTCGCTCCAGACCGCCTGCTGGTTGAGCCGGTAGAGCACGACCTGCCTGGGCTCGTTCTCGACCACCTTCGCGGACTCCAGGTAGTCCGGGTTGAGCTGCGGACTGCCCTTGGCGTCCATCGGGAAGAGGGTCGGCAGGAGGGCGCCGGTGATCCGGGTGGTGGCGCTGTCGGCGTCGGCCTGGAAGGCGTTGAGGGTGGCGGGCATCGAGTCGATCGCCCAGTTGACCGTGCCGCCCTCGGCGACCTGGGTGCGGGCCGCGGGCGCGACGTCCTGCGGGACGACGGCCGGGGCGGCCTCCTCGTTGCCCGAGCTGCAGCCGGCCAGTACGGGGAGCGTGAGCACACCCGTGGTGAAGAGTGCGAGCGAGCGGCGCTTTCGGGCTGCCCCGCGCGGGACGCCGACGTGGGACATGGCTGATACCTCCGGAGACGGCCCGGACCACCCGTAACCGAATGGACCGGATTATGCGTGTTTGGTGGCATTTGCAGTTGATCACACTGGTTCCGCCCATCCACTGAAGGCGCCCCCGCGCGAGGGACGGCGCAGACACGGCGCAACGGGCCCCGAACCTCACCCGTGCGGCGGAACCCCGAGAGCGGCCGAACCCGCCCACTGGCCGGAATTCGCCACTCCGGGGACCCGCCGGGCCCGCGCTGGCAAGCCCGGGCGGCTCGCTCCCTTCCCAAACGGGATGTGACGCGCGACACTCGCATGCGCATGGCCACCCGCGACTGCGGAAGTGAGATCAAGTCATGTCACTGCAGGACGAATTGACGGCAGTTCAGCACTGTCTCGACGACCTGGTCCGCACCGTCGGGCGGCTGGAGCGGAGCCTCGCGCTGCTGCGCGAGCGCGAGCCCGCGCCGGACCCGCTCGCCCCGGAGGACCACGCCGACCCTGTCGACGGCGTCATCACGATCACCGAGGCGCCGTACGACACCACTCTGTGGACGGACTCGGACGACGAGGGTCTGGGCGTCCGCGGCAGGCACGCCCCCTAGAGGGGGGTGTCTGACGAATGTCTCCTAGGAGAGTTCCTTGGCCACCGGTACGGAAACAGGCACGGATTCAGGCAAAGACCCAGGTGCGGCCCCACCCGCGGAGCCACCGACGGCAGCCCGGACGGCAGGGGTGCACCATCCCTCGCGCGCCGCCATCGCCGCCCGCCACCTGCGGACCGACCGCTGGTGGCTGGCGCCCGCCGTGACGGCGGGCGGGCTGCTCGCCTTCATCGTCTACTCGACCTGGCGGGCCTTCTCGAACGCGGACTACTACGCCGCCCCCTATGTATCGCCGTTCTACTCGCCCTGTCTGGCGGACCACTGCGCACCCATGCGGCACGGCCCGAACTGGGACCTCTTCGGCAGCTGGTGGGGCCTGTCCCCCGCCCTGCTGATCCTGATCTTCCCGCTCGGCTTCCGGCTGACCTGCTACTACTACCGCAAGGCCTACTACCGGGGCTTCTGGGCCTCGCCCCCGGCCTGCGCGGTCGCCGAGCCGCACAAGGCGTACAGCGGTGAGACCCGGTTCCCGCTGATCATGCAGAACATCCACCGGTACTTCTTCTACGCCGCGGTGGCCGTCGCCGGGATCCTCACGTACGACACCGTGCTCTCCTTCCGCGACGAGCACTACGCCTGGGGCCACATGGGTCTCGGCTCGCTGATCTTCGTCGTGAACATCGCCCTGATCTGGGCGTACACCCTGTCCTGCCACTCCTGCCGGCACATCATCGGCGGCCGGCTGCGGCACTTCTCGAAGCACCCCGTGCGCTACCGGCTGTGGGGCTGGGTGGGGCGGCTCAACACACGTCACATGCTGCTCGCCTGGGCCTCGCTGATCAGCGTGGCGGCGTGCGACTTCTATGTGTACCTGGTCGCCTCCGGCGCCTTCGACGATCCGAGGTTTTTCTGAATGACTGAGCTCGAACGGCAGCAGTGGGACGTCGTCGTGGTCGGTGCCGGAGGTGCCGGGCTGCGCGCCGCGATCGAGGCCCGGGAGCGCGGAGCCCGTACCGCCGTCATCTGCAAATCGCTCTTCGGCAAGGCGCACACGGTCATGGCGGAGGGCGGGATCGCCGCCTCCATGGGCAATGTGAACTCCGGGGACAACTGGCAGGTCCACTTCCGCGACACCATGCGCGGCGGGAAGTTCCTCAACCAGTGGCGGATGGCGGAACTGCACGCCAAGGAGGCACCCGACCGGGTCTGGGAGCTGGAGACCTGGGGCGCGCTCTTCGACCGCACCCCCGAGGGCAAGATCTCCCAGCGCAACTTCGGCGGCCACGAATACCCGCGCCTGGCACACGTCGGGGACCGTACCGGCCTCGAACTGATCCGCACCCTCCAGCAGAAGATCGTCTCGCTCCAGCAGGAGGACTACCGGGAATTCGGTGACTACGAGGCACGGCTGAAGGTCTTCCAGGAGTGCACGGTCACCCGCGTCCTGAAGGACGGCGGGAGGGTCTCCGGCACCTTCTGCTACGAGCGCGAGACCGGCCGGTTCTTCGTGCTGGAGGCGCCCGCGGTCGTTCTCGCGACCGGCGGCATCGGCAAGTCGTTCAAGGTGACGTCGAACTCCTGGGAGTACACCGGCGACGGTCACGCGCTGGCCCTGCTGGCGGGCGCACCCCTGCTGAACATGGAGTTCGTGCAGTTCCATCCGACCGGCATGGTCTGGCCGCCCTCGGTCAAGGGCATCCTCGTCACCGAATCGGTGCGCGGCGACGGCGGAGTGCTGCGGAACTCCGAGGGCAAGCGGTTCATGTTCGACTACGTCCCCGATGTGTTCAAGGAGAAGTACGCGCAGTCGGAGGAGGAGGGCGACCGCTGGTACGAGGACCCGGACAACAACCGCCGTCCGCCCGAGCTGCTGCCGCGCGACGAGGTCGCCCGCGCCATCAACTCCGAGGTGAAGGCGGGCCGCGGATCGCCGCACGGCGGGGTCTTCCTGGATGTGTCGACCCGGATGTCACCGGAACGGATCCGGCGCAGGCTGCCGTCGATGTACCACCAGTTCAAGGAGCTGGCGGATGTCGACATCACGGCCGAGGCGATGGAGGTCGGTCCGACCTGTCACTACGTGATGGGCGGCATAGCCGTCGACTCCGACACCGCCGCCGCCTTCGACGTGCCGGGGCTCTACGCGGCCGGCGAGGTGGCGGGCGGCATGCACGGCTCCAACCGGCTCGGCGGGAACTCCCTCTCCGACCTGCTGGTCTTCGGCCGCCGGGCCGGACTGCACGCCGCCGGGTACGCCGAGTCCCTTGAGGCCCTGCCGGTGGTGGACGAGGCGCAGATCGACGCCGCGGCCACGGAGGCACTGCGTCCGTTCAGTGCGGAGGAGCTGACCGAGGGTGCGCCGACGGAGAATCCGTACACCCTGCACCAGGAACTCCAGCGGACGATGAACGACCTGGTCGGCATCATCCGGCGGGCCCCCGAGATGGAGCAGGCCCTGGAGAAGCTGGCCGGACTGCGGGAACGGGCCCGGCGGGCCGGGGTCGAGGGGCACCGCCAGTTCAACCCCGGCTGGCACCTCTCCCTGGACCTGCGCAACATGCTGCTGGTCAGCGAGTGCATCGCACGGGCCGCGCTGGAGCGCACCGAGAGCCGCGGCGGCCATACCCGTGAGGACTGCCCCGCCATGGAGCGCTCCTGGCGCCCGGTCAATCTGCTGTGCCGGCCGGCCGATGTCTCCGCCGCGCCGCTGGAGGGCCGGATCGACCTCGTACGCACGGTCACCGAACCCATCCGTCCGGATCTGCTCTCCCTCTTCGAGAAGGAGGAGCTGGTCAAGTACCTCGCCGAAGAGGAGCTGTACGAGTGAGCAGCTACAACGCACGGTTCAGGGTGTGGCGCGGGGACACCGACGGCGGTGGTCTGGAGGACTACGCGGTCGAGGTCAACGACGGCGAGGTCGTCCTCGACATCATCCACCGCATCCAGGCCACCCAGGCCGGTGATCTGGCGGTGCGGTGGAACTGCAAGGCCGGCAAGTGCGGTTCGTGCAGCGCGGAGATCAACGGACGGCCGCGGCTGATGTGCATGACGCGCATGTCGGTGTTCGACCGTGAGGAGACGATCACCGTCACCCCGCTGCGGGCCTTCCCGGTGGTGCGCGATCTGGTGACCGATGTGTCGTTCAACTACACCAAGGCCCGGGAGGTGCCCTCCTTCGTGCCCCCGGAAGGGGTAAAGGCGGGCGAGTACCGGATGCAGCAGGTCGATGTGGACCGCTCGCAGGAGTTCCGCAAGTGCATCGAGTGCTTCCTGTGCCAGGACACCTGCCATGTGGTGCGTGACCACGAGGAGAACAAGGCGGCCTTTGCCGGTCCGCGCTTCCTGATGCGGGTCGCGGAGCTGGACATGCACCCGCTGGACGCCGCCGCCGAGTCCGGGCTCGACCGGAAGGCGACGGCCCAGGAGGAGCACGGGCTCGGCTACTGCAACATCACGAAGTGCTGTACGGAGGTGTGCCCCGAGCACATCAAGATCACCGACAACGCGCTGATCCCGCTGAAGGAGCGGGCCGTGGACCGCAAGTACGACCCGCTGGTGTGGCTGGGGAACAAGATCCGCCGGCGGGATCCGTCGTCCTGAAGGGCTCGGCCGGTCGCGGATTCGTTCCTGACGACTCGTCGCGGCGGTCCCGGCCCGGGGCCGCCGCGACGGGCGGTCAGCCCAGCAGCTTGACGATCGCGGCGGTGGTGTCGGTCTCACCGAGACGCGGGAAGATCCGCTCGATGCTGTTCTCGTGGGCCTCTGCGCTCATGTCGGTCACGGCGTCCGTGGCGACGGTGACGTGGTAGCCGTACTCGTACGCCGAGCGGGCGGTGGACTCGACACCGATGCTGGTCGCGATCCCGGTCACCACGACCTGGGTCACACCGCGGCGGCGCAGCTGAAGGTCGAGGTCGGTGCCGTAGAAGGCGCCCCACTGCTGCTTGGTGACGACGATGTCGCCGTCCTTCGGGCCGAGCTCGGGGACGATCTCGGCCCAGTCGGCGGCCGGCTGCCCGGAGCGGGCCGGGCCCTCGGTGCGGCCGGGTGCCCCGCCGGTGACACGGACCAGGACGACCGGGAGGCCCTTGGCCCGGAACGCGTCGGCGAGGGTCGCCGAGTGCGCGATGACGTCGGCGCTGGGGTGGGCGGTGGGCAGACCGGTGATGCCCTTCTGGAGGTCGACGACGACCAGCGCGGTCTTCGGGTCGAGGGTGGTGGCGCTCATGATGGTGCTCCTTGGTTCTTCAGCGGGCGTTCTTCTGGGGATGGTGGTTCAGGTGCGGCCGCGCAGGGCGCGGTCGGTGAGGGTCAGGACGATCAGCACGACGCCGAGCACGGCCGAGACACCGGCCATCAGGTGCAGGCCGTGATCGCTGGCCGACTGCCCGTACGCGAGCGCGATCAGGCTGGACGCGGTGATGGCCCCTATGTACTGGGCGGTGCGCTGGAGGCCTGCTGCGGAGCCGATGGACTCGGCTGGGGCGTAGGCCTGGACGGCGGCCTGGTTGCTCGTGCCGATCAGCCCCTGCGGGATGCCGAAGCAGGCCCCGGCGAGCAGCAGGACCGCGAGCGGGGTGTCCCCGGAGAGGAACACCAGCACGCCGGCCCCGACCGTGAGCAGGACGCAGGCGAGGGCGAGCGGGCCGCGGATGCCCTTCGTGCGGGCGCCGAGCAGCGAACAGACCAGGGCGGCGACGGACATCGGCAGCATCAGCAGACCGGTGTGCCCGGACGAGTAGCCACGGACTTCCTCCAGCCACTGTGTGTACCCGTACATCACGCAGTAGATCAGCAGGTAGCTGATTCCGTGCCGCAGGTACGTCCGTGAGAGCGCGGCGTTTCCCGCCAGCATCCGCAGGTCGATGAAGGGGTGCGAGGTGCGCAGCTGCCACCGGACCAGCGCGGCTGTCAGGACGGCGAAGGGGGCCAGCAGCCACCACATCGGATGGGCGAGATCCAGCAGGAAGAAGACCAGGACGGTGAGGGCGGCGGAGAAGAGCATGATGCCGAGCGGGTCCAGGTCGAGCCGTGGCGTAGTGCCGTCGGCGGCGCGTCTGCGAGGCGGGTCGGCCGGGATCCACAGCAGGGCGGCACCGAAGGCGACGAGCGCGACGGGCACGTTGACGGCGAAGATGCCCCGCCAGCCGACGGCCATGACCAGCAGCCCGCCGAGCGTGGGCCCGACCGCCGCGCTGCCGAGCGCGGCGAAGGAGAGCCGGGCCAGGACGGGACGCGGGGTGGCCCGGCCGATCCGGGCGGACTCGTCGCGCAGCACCGCCATGGCGGCCGGATAAGCGGCCGACGTACCGATGCCGAGCAGCATCCTGGACACGATCAGCCAGCCGAAACTCGGTGCCACCGTCCCGACCAGGCCGGATGCGATGACGACGACGAGACCGGCGAGGAAGACCCGGCGGGGGCCGATCACATCGGCGAGCCTGCCCAGTACGGGCTGGGCTACGGCGCTGGCGAGATAGAGGACCGAGATCAGCCAGGCGGTGTCGGCGGCCCCGATGTCGAAGTGGTGCCCGATCGCCACCAGCGCGGTGGAGATCATCGTGGTGTTGAGGGGGTTGAGCAGTGAGCCGAGCAGCAGCGGGGCGGTGAGCCGGGCGCTGAATCCGGGGGCGGCCGCTTCGGCCGGCGCCGGCGGCGGTACGGGTGCCGGTGGCTCCTGCGGTATCGCTGCGGGGACCGCGTCCGGCTCCTGCGGTATCGCTGCGGGGACCGCGTCGCGGCCGGTCATGAACCGACCAGGCGGTCCAGGAGGGCGGTCGCCTCGGCAACGGTGCGGCGCTCCGCCCCGTCCAGCTCGGCGGCGATCGCCTCGGCGAGCCAGTTGCGCTTCGCGGCCCGGACCTGCGCGAGGGTCGTACGTCCGCTGTCGGTGATCGACATGACCGACTTGCGCCCGTCGTCCGGATCGGGCGACCGCTCGACGAGTCCCTGTTCCTCCAGAGCGCCCAGGGTCAGCCGCATGGACTGCGGGCGCACGAACTCGGCGCGGGCCAGCGCGGCCGTGGTGGCCGGGCCCCCGTCGTCGATCCGGGCCAGCACCGAGCGCTGGGTCGGCGTGAGCAGGCTCTCCGATGACGAGGAACGCAGCCGTCGCAGGAGCCTGCCGACGACGCCGGCGAGCTCGTTCGCCACCTGCTCGGCGGTGGGGTCGACGGGGGCGGAACCGGACGATTGCGTCATGCGTCCACCGTAGAAGATGCACAGGGCATCTTGCAAGGTAGCCTGCCTATCCCTCCCCGGTCGCCGCGTGGCCTTGCTCGCGCCCGGCCTGCGATCTAGGGTGAATGCGCTTTCAAAACGTGTATGTCGGTACGTGTCGGTACGGAAGAAGAAGCGGACGGTCGGTCGAGTGAGCGCCCCAACGGTGTACGACGTCGCCGAGCGATCGGGCGTCTCCATCGCCACGGTTTCGCGGGTCTACCGCAACCCGGATTCGGTGCGCGCCCAGACCCGTGAACGGGTCCTGGAGGCGGCGCGCGAGCTCGGCTACGTACCGAGCGGCAACGCCCGGGGACTGGCAAGCCGCACCACCGGCGTGCTCGGCCTGTGCTTCCCGGACTACGCGGACCCGGACGCCGAGGCCGACGCCGAGGCGGACAGCGACGCCGACGACGCGGTGATGCTCTACTCCGACCAGATCATCCGCGGCATGGAACGGGCCGCCAGGCGGCACGGCTACGCGCTGCTGATCGCGGCGTCACTGGAGGGCGGGCCGGAGAGCCTCGTCGCGAAGGTCGCGGGGCGGGTCGACGGCTTCGCCGTACTGGCGCAGACCGTACCGACCGAGGATCTGGAAGTGATATCGCGCCGGCTGCCGGTCGTGATGCTCGCCGGACCCCGCGAGATCGACCACCTCGACCACATCGTCGTCGCCAACGCCGACGGCGAGCGCGAACTGACCCGCCACCTGATCGAGGACCACGGCCTGCGCCGGCTCGCCTTCATCGGCGGCGACGTGGACTCACCGGACGCCGAGGCGCGGTTCCGGGGGTTCCAGGAGGCATGCCGCGACGCCGGCCTCCCGGTGCCGGACGCACCGGATCTGCGGACGACGATGATGAAACAGGCCGAGGGCGCCGAGGCCGCCGAAACCCTGCTGGACCGACGCGCCGAACGGCCCGAGGCCATGCTGTTCGCCAACGACCAGATGGCGGTGGGCGCCCTGCGCGCACTGGCGCGACGCGGGGTCCGCGTACCCCAGGACATGGCGGTGACCGGCTTCGACGGGATCCCCCTCAGCCGGATCGTCCAGCCATCACTGACGACGGTACGCCAGCCGATCCGCCAACTCGGCGAACAAGCAGTCGAGTTGCTGATCAAGAGACTGGGCGACAGCAGCCGCGACCCGGTTTCCCTCACGCTCCCGGTGTCCCCGATCCACCGCAGCAGCTGCGGCTGCGGCTGACCGCCTCGGAGCCGCAGCCGATCACGGCCGCTCCGTGCCTGGCGCCCCGGCAGTGACGGCTACGCCTGGTGCAGGTGGTCGGCGTGGTCGATGTGGTCGATGTGGTCGGCGTGGTCGGCGTGGTCGGTCGGAGCTTCACCGGCATCGAACGGGGTCTCCGGGCGGTGCCCTTTCCCCGGCAGGGCGGCCACGAGGACAGCACCGAGCGCGAGGAGGGCCGCCGCGACGGTGAGCGCGAGCGAGAAGCCCTCCGTCGCAGCCTCCAGGGGGCCGGTCCGCGAGGACAGGGCGTCGCTGTGGCGCGTGGCCAGAGCGACGAGCACCGCCACACCCACGGCGCCGCCGACTTGTTGGACGGAGCTCAGGACTGCTGAGCCGAGTCCTGCGTTCTCCTCCGTGGTGCCCGTGAGCGCGGCAACGGTCAGGGCGGGCAGACTCAGTCCGCATCCGAGGCTCGTGACGAGCATGCCGGGCAGCACTCCGGAGGCGTAGCCGTCGTCGGGTGCCACTCCGGACAAGAGCAGGAATCCGGCCACGCCGATCAGGAACGACAGGATCAGGGCCGGGCGCAGGCCGAGCCTGACCACTGCTCGCGAGGAGAGCCATATGCCCGTCAGGATGCCTGCGCAGTAGGGCAGGTAGGCGAGGCCGGCCGCGAGGGGGCGGTAGCCGAGCACGGTCTGCAGGTGGACCATCAGCAGAAAGGCCATCGCGTACATGGCGGCGGAGAACAGCAGGGTGGCCCCGTTGGCGACGGCGCGGAACCGGAAGGACAGGAACGACAACGGCACCAGCGGCTCGGCGGTCCGTGCCTCGACCGCGACGAAGGCGACGGCAAGGACTAGGGCCAGCACCAGCGGCCCGACAGCGGTGATGTCTCCCAGCCCCGACTCCCCCGCCCTGAGCAGCCCATAGACCAGGGAAACCAGGGCGCAGGTGCCCAGTACGGCACCGGGTACGTCGAGGCGCGCCACGCGCTCGGCCCGGCTTTCGGGGACCAGGCGCGGGAGCAGTACAAGGGCCACGAGGGCCACCGGCAGGTTGATCAGGAAGATCCAGCGCCAGGACGCGAGGCCGGTCAGCGCGCCGGAGATCACCAGGCCCAGCGTTCCGCCAAGACCGGCGATACCGCCCCAGATACCGAACGCCTTGGCGCGCTCCGCCGTACCGGAGAAGAGGAGTGTGATCAGTGCCAGCGCGGCGGGGCCGGCCATGGCCGCTCCCGCGCCCTGGACGAAGCGGCCGGTCACGAGCTGCCATGGTTCCTGAGCGAGCGCGCAGACGAGGCTGGCCGCACCGAACAGAGCCACACCGGCCAGGAAGACACGCCTGCGGCCCAGCAGGTCGGCCATGCGGCCGAACAGCAGCAACAGACCGCCGAAGGCGAGGAAGTAGGCGTTGACGACCCAGGCCAGGCCCGCGGTGCCGAAGCCGAGGTCATCGCGCATGCTGGGGAGGGCGACGCTCACCACGTTGTCGTCCAGGACGAGCATGAACTGTACGAAGCACAGCACTACCAGGGCCGGCCCGCGGCGCCCAACAACCGGTTCCGTGGCAGTGTTTGACCGCTGCGTCATACCGGGCGCCCCGTCCTCGTGGGCGTCAGGTGCGAACGGTGGCAGCGCCCGTGGCGGGGAGGGTTCATCGGCATGGGACGACGCTATGCACCGGCCGCTCTGGCTGCCATCCGCTGCGGGGCCATGTCATATCGCGTTGGGGACATAGGCTGGGGAGCATGACCGATGCCCTCATGGGGGACGTCCCGGCCGGGGTGGGCGCGATCGTCGTCGGGACTTTCCCGCTGGCGTCCGGGCAGTGGTTCGTGCCGCACAGTCACCCGCGGCACCACCAGTTGGCCTGGGCGCGGCGCGGCGTCCTCGGCGTCGCTGTCGACGATGTGCACTGGGTGCTGCCTCGGACACGGGCGCTCTGGCTGCCCGCGGGGATTGTCCACCGGACCGGTGCGACCCGCGACGCGGTGCTGTGCAGCCTCTACTTCGCCCAGGACAGGTGCGATCAGGACTGGACCGAGCCGACGCCGGTCGGCGTCGACGGGCTGCTGGCCCATCTGATCGGCTACCTCGGCCGCGAAGAACTCCACGATGACGCCCGGCTACGGGCCGAGGGCGTCGTGCTGGATCTGCTGCATCCCTTGCCGGCCACACCCATCGACGTACCGGACCCCGCCGACGACCGCGTACGCGCCGTGGCCGACGCCCTGCTGGCCGAACCGGGCGACCCCCGCAGCCTTGAAGCCCACGCACGGGCCGTCGGGGTGAGCCGACGCACCCTGACCCGCCTCTTCGTCCATGACACCGGCATGAACTTCGACCGATGGCGCACCCATGTACGGCTGCGGGCAGCTCTTCCCCTCCTCGCCGAGGGCCAGCCCGTTTCCCGGGTCGCGCACACCGTCGGATACGCGACACCGAGCGCCTTCCTCGCGGCCTTCCGGCGAACCGTCGGCACGTCCCCGGGACGCTACCTCCATGGCGACGCCATATTCGAGGCACCTGTCGCGACCACCGCCGAAGAATGATCGCTGCCGGAGTCCGGCCCCCAACGGCCACCGGCCCACACGCACGCGCACGCCGGGCCCACGCACACACACGCACACGCACACGCCCACGCACACACCCAGGCCCAGGCCCGCCGGGGTCACCGCCCCAGCCACTCCCCGAAGAACCGCGTACGGGCCGCCACAAGCGCCGCCACCTCATCGGCCAGCCCCGCATGCTCGAAGTGCCCAGCACTCAGCACCAACAGCTCCCGCTCCCCCGCCAACGCGTTGTGGACGGCGAACTGCCCCGGCGGCGGCACACTCGGGTCGAACAGCGCCGCGGCCACCAACGTCGGCCGCTCCAGAAACCCCGCAGCCGTGGCGGCATCGAAATACCGCAGCACCTCGGTGACCTCAGGGTGCCCCCGGCGGTACCTCCGCACCGACTCCCCGCTCCCCGCGCACGGCAGGGTGAGCCGCAACGGGTGGTTCCCGAAGGTGGGCACCGTCAGCTGCGCCGCCCCGAACCGGTCGTCCCACGGCAGCGCCAGCGCGCCCAGCCCCCCGCCGAAGCTCTCTCCCAGGTAGCCGAGCCCACGAACTCCCGCGCCACCCCCGGGCCCGAGCTCCGGGACGAGCTCATGAAGCGCCGACGCCGCGCACCACAGGTCGGCCACACAGTCGCCGATGACATAGGTGTCACGCGATCCGATGCCGTGCAGCACATGCCCGTCGGACACATCGGGGATACCCGCCTGCAGGCTGCGCGCCCCCATCCCCCGCACACAGGGGAGGATCGCCGCCGCCGCGGGCAGCGGCAGCGGCACATCGGGCCCCGGCTCCTGCCGGCCCCCGTAACCGTGCCCGACGACGAACCCCTGACGCACCGCCCCGTCCGACGGCAGGACGAGCCAGCCCCCCAGCCGCACCCCACCCACCGAGGTGAAGGTCACCCCATGGATCCGGACGCCGTCACGCTCGCTCTCCAGCGGTCCGATCTCCGGCTCCGTAGCGACGTTGCGAGCAGCCTCGTGCCGGGCTCGCCAGAAGTCGGCGAAGCCGTCCGGCGCGGAGGGCGCCGGGATGGCCGACAGCTCCTCGAGAGTGCACCCGTAGGACGGATCAAAAGGGAATTCATGCACGAATGAAGGCATGATCACGACAATATCGCCCCCCCTCCCATCGTCGCCTCCGCTCCACGATCCAGGGCGTCGACGACCGCCGCATCAACCATGCGTAATCGGTCACACCGCCCCCTTTTTCACAAACAGCACACTTACCGTTCCAAGTTGAACATTCAGATGTCCGATGCGTTGCACGAGTGTGACCCAGCACCCTCTTGCGGATTCCCGAGCCCCTGCCGCAGAGTGATGTATGCGCTTACAGGCAGCGCATACATTCGGATTGCTCAAGGAGGAGCCCTCCATGCCCCGCACCGTCAGAACCGCCTCCGTCGGTATCGCAGTCGCGCTCGCTCTCGGTCTTTCCGCGTGCGGCAGCTCCGGTGGCGACGACGTCGCCGCGGACAAGAAGCAGACGATCACCGTCTGGGCCATGGGGGCCGAGGGCGAAAAGCTCGCGGATGTGGCCAAGGTCTACGAGAAGGCCAATCCGAACATCACCATCAAGGTGACCCCGGTGGGCTGGGACGTCGCCCACCAGAAGCTGGTCTCCGCGGCCGCCGCCGGCAGCATGCCGGACGTGGCGCAGATGGGCGGCAGCTACATGGGCGAGTTCTCCGAGCTCGGAGTCCTGGAGCCGGTCGACACCAAGACCTTCCAGGAGAAGGACTTCTTCCCGGCCGGCTGGAAGCAGGGCGAGGTGGACGGCCAGGCGTACGGCGTGCCGTGGTACGTCGACACCCGCGTCCTCTACTACCGCACCGACCTGGCCAAGCAGGCCGGCATCATCAAGGCTCCGGCCAACTGGAAGGAGATGCAGGACCTCGCCACCGCCTACCAGAAGAAGTCGGGCACCAAGTGGGGCCTGTCCATCCAGCCCAGCGGCCTGGACACGGTGCAGAACTTCTACTCCTTCCTGTACTCGGCGGGCGGCGAGATCGTCAACGACAAGGGCGAGGCCGTCATCGACAGTCCCGCGGCCGTCAAGGCGCTGAAGGAGTACGGCTCGTACTTCGACAAGGGCCTCTCCAACAAGTCCGTACAGCCCGGCTACGACGTGGTGAAGGACTTCGGCAACGGCCGCGTCCCGATGTTCTTCGGCGGTCCCTGGCACGTCACGCTGCTGAACGAGGGCCAGCCGCAGCTCAAGGGCAAGTGGGCGGTGGCCCCCGTGCCCGCCGGCAAGTCCTCCGCCTCCATGGCCGGCGGCTCCTCCCTGGTGATCTCCAAGGACAGCGAGCACAAGGCCGCCGCCACCCGGTTCATCAAGTACCTGACGGACACCAAGGGCCAGGCCGACTGGTACAAGCGCACCAAGGACCTGCCGGCCAACACCGCCGCCTGGACCTCCGGTGACCTCGCCGACGACACCGACCTGCAGGTCTTCAAGAAGCAGATGGACACCGCCAAGTCCTCCCCGTCGCTGCCCAACTGGACCGAGGTCACCGACAAGGTCGACCAGGCCATCGCGAAGGTGACCCAGGGCAAGGCTTCCGCCGAGGACGCGCTGCAGACGGCGCAGTCCCAGATCGAAGGCCTCGTGAAGTAGGAGCCATGAGCACCACGACCGGAAAGGCCGCAGAGTCGGCCAAGGTGCAGGCCGGACCGGGGACTGCGAAGTCCCCGGCAGCCGGGCCCAAGGGTTCGCGAATGCGCAGGAAGCCCTCGCTGGGCGTGCAGAACATGGCCGGCTGGCTGTTCTCCACTCCCTTCCTCGTTCTCTTCCTCGTCTTCATGGCCGTCCCGATCATCGCCACCCTGGTGATGAGCTTCACGGACTTCGGGCTGCGCAACGTGACGCACCCGCTGGACGCGAACTTCATCGGATTCGAGAACTACACCAAGCTGTTCAGTGACGAAAAGTTCCTCAAGTCGCTGTTCAACACGGCGTACTTCGTGGTCATCGGCGTGCCATTGACGATCTTCCTCGGACTGGTCATCGCCGTCCTGCTGAACAACGGCATCGACCGGGCCCGGACCTTCTTCCGTGTCGGCTTCTACGCTCCGGTCGTCACCACCATCGTCGCCGTTGCCGTGGTCTGGCGCTTCGTGCTGGACCCGAGCGACGGTCTCATCGCCGGCCTCTTCTCCGAAGTGGGCCTCACCGCTCCGGACTTCCTGGGCTCCGAGAAGCTCGCCATGCCGTCAATGATCGCGATGGCGGTCTGGCGCAACCTCGGCACGGTCATGGTGCTCTTCATCGCCGGTCTGCAGGCCATTCCCGCCGAGGTACGCGAAGCGGCGCGGCTGGACGGTGCAAGTGTCTGGCAGGAGTTCAAAGGCATCACCGTTCCGCTGCTGCGGCCCACGCTGCTCTACGCCACGGTGATCACCACCATCGGCTACCTCAACGTCTTCGAGGAGCCCTTCGTGATGACGCAGGGCGGGCCCTCGGACTCGACGCTCACCGTCTCGCTGAACATGTACCGCGAGGGCTTCAACTTCTTCCACATGGGCTATGCGAGCGCCATGGCGTATGTCCTCTTCGTAGTGATCATGGGCATCACGGTGCTGCAGCTCCGACTGCTGAAGGACAACACGAAATGAGCGCCACCAATGCACCGGGCGCCGTCTCGACGGCGCCGTCGAAGGAGCCCGGGGACGCCGAGCGGAAGGGCAGGGCCGGGAGGCCGAGGTCCGCCAAGCGGATCTTCGTCTACGTCCTGCTCTCGTTCGGTCTGCTGATCATGTCGGCGCCGTTCCTGTGGATGGCTCTCTCCTCGTTCAAGACGACGAGCGAACTGACCGCGAGCCCCCCTGTCTGGATCCCGACCGAGTGGACCCTGGACAACTTCCGGAACCTGCTCGACAAGCTCGACCTGCCGCTGTACTTCATGAACTCGGTGATCGTCGCGGTGCTGGTCACCGTGTCGAACCTGGTGTTCTGCTCGATGCTCGGCTACGCGCTGGCCAAGCTGAGGTTCGCCGGCCGCAACAAGATCTTCGGCCTGGTTCTCGGCGCTCTCATGGTGCCCGGCAACCTGATGCTGCTGCCGCTCTTCGTCCTGATGAGCAAGCTGCAACTGATCGACTCGTACGCCGGTCTGGTGCTGCCGTTCGCAGCCGGGGCCTTCGGCGTCTTCCTGATGCGGCAGTTCATGCAGTCGATCCCGGACGAACTGCTGGAAGCGGCCCGGATGGACGGCGCCGGTGAGTGGTACATCTTCTGGCGCATCGTGATGCCGCTGGTGAAGCCCGCCCTGGCGACGCTGTCGATCTTCACGTTCCTCGGTTCCTGGAACAACTTCGTCTGGCCGCTCATCGCGACCAACGACCCCGACAAGTACACCCTGCCGGTTGCCCTGGCGACCTTCGCCACCGACCCGAACAAGTCCGGCGGCTCCAACGGCATGCTGATGGCCGGCTCCTTCCTGATCGTGCTGCCGGTTCTGGTCGTGTTCATCGCGCTCCAGCGGCACTTCACCCAGGGCATCGCCACCGCGGGCATGAAGTAGTCCCCCGCCGGGGGCGGACTGCCCCGCCCCCGGCCGCCCGACCGTTACGCACGCGGCCCGCACCCCGCACACCCGCCGGGCCACCCCCCTCACGCACCAGAAAGACAGTTAGCGATGACTCACACCCAGGTCCCGTTCCCCGAAGGCTTCCTGTGGGGCGCCTCCACAGCCGCCCACCAGATCGAGGGCAACAACACCAACAGCGACTGGTGGGTCAAGGAGCACACTTCGGGCACCCACATCCAGGAGCCCAGCCTGGACGCCTGCGACAGCTACCACCGCTGGCACGAGGACATGGACGTGCTGGCCGGACTGGGCTTCACCGACTACCGTTTCTCCATCGAGTGGGCCCGTATCGAACCTGCCGAGGGGCAGTTCTCCCGGGCCGAGCTCGCCCACTACCGCCGCATGGTCGAGGGCGCCATCGAGCGCGGGCTGCGGCCCATGGTCACCCTGCACCACTTCACCGTGCCGCAGTGGTTCGAGACCCGGGGCGGCTTCACCTCCGAGGGCGCGACCGAGCTGTTCGCCCGCTATGTCGCCGCCTGCGCGCCGGTGATCGGCGAAGGCGTCAGCCACGTCTGCACCATCAACGAGCCGAACATGATCGCTGTGATGGCGGGCCAGGCCAAGCGGGGCGACATCGGCTTCCCGCCCGCCGGTCTGCCGACCCCCGACGACGAGACCACCGAAGCCGTCATCGCGGCCCACCACGCGGCCGTCAAGGAGGTCAAGGCGATCAACGCCGACATCCAGGTCGGCTGGACCATCGCCAACCAGGTCTACCAGGCCCTTCCCGGCGCCGAAGAGGTCACCGCGGCCTACCGCCACCCCCGTGAGGACGTCTTCATCGAGGCAGGCCGCGGCGACGACTGGATCGGCGTGCAGTCCTACACCCGGACCAGGATCGGCACGGACGGACCGATCCCCACCGCCGACGACGTGGAGCGCACCCTCACGCAGTGGGAGTACTACCCCTCCGCCGTCGGCCACGCGCTGCGCCACACCGCCGAGGTCGTCGGCCGGGACGTACCGCTCATCGTGACCGAGAACGGCATCGCGACCGACGTGGACAGCCGCCGGATCGACTACTACACCGGTGCCCTGAACGAGGTCGCCTCCGCCATCCAGGACGGGCTCCGGGTCGAGGGATACCTCGCGTGGAGCGCCCTGGACAACTACGAGTGGGGCTCCTACGCGCCGACCTTCGGCCTCATCGGCTGGGACCGGGAGACCTTCGAACGGCTGCCGAAGCCGTCCGCCGTCTGGCTGGGCGAGATGGGCCGCACCCGCACACTGCCGCGTATCGCCGACTGACGTCGGCCCTCTGACCGGGAGCCCCCTGACGGGCCCCGACCGTGCGGGGACCGGCGGAACCTGACGTCCGCCGGGCCCCGCGCCGATCCATCCGGTGCCGTCCGGGCCCCACGGCCCCTGCGACACAGGCAGCCTCTGAGCCCGAGCCGGGCTGCCCGGCGGATCAGCCTCCCCACGGCGGGAAGGATGGTCCGCCGAGGGCCCCCGGCTCGCTCACTCGCCGGGTCGCGGGTCAGAGAACGCGGACATAACCTCACAAACGTGATGCCGTCTGTGAGCCGAACCCGGATCCTCATACCGGGCCGGGCCCTGCTCGCCGTCCTGATGACGGTGTGCTGGCTGGCCCTGCCCGCCGCGCTGACCGCTCGCGCCGACGACCCCATAACGCTGTCCCGGGACGGACAGATCACCGACAAGGTGGGCGCGCTGGGAGACCGCAAGGGACAGGTGGTCTCCGCACTGGACCAGCTGTACGCCAAACGCCGGGTCCAGCTCTTCGTGGCGTACGTCCGTGACTTCTCCGGACGGTCCGCACAGAACTGGGCGGACGACACCGCCGACCGCAATGGACTCGGCCGCGACGACATCCTGCTCGCCGTCGCCACCCACGACCGGCAGTACGCGTACTCCGTCGACCAGGACTCCGGCCTCACCGACGCGCAGCTCCAGGATGTGGCGAGCACCGCCATCGAGCCCGCGCTCAAGGAGAACGACTGGGCCGGTGCCGCGATCGGCGCCGCCAACGGATACTCCGCCGTGCTGGCCGGCGCCACCGTACCCACTCCGACGATCACCCCCGGCGCCGACGACCCCGGAACGGGGAGTTCCGGCGGGACGACCGCCGGGGACCTCGTCCTGCCGATCGTCGTGGTCGGCGGGGCCGGCGCGGTCGCCGCCTACGCGTACACCCGGCGCAAGCGGCGCACCGCAACCCGCACCACACCCGGCGCGACCGGCTGGGGGCCGGGCGGCGGCGCCCCGGACAATCCGCCGGAGCCTCCGACTCCGCTGCCGGAGCTCGACGCCCGCGCCAAGGAGACCCTGGTCGACACGGACGACGCGGTCCGCACCAGTGACGAAGAGCTCGGATTCGCCACGGCCCAGTTCGGGGAGGAGGCCGCAGCACCGTTCACCGAGGCGGTCAGCTACGCCAAGGGCGAGCTGACGGCCGCGTTCCGGTTGCGGCAGCAGCTCGATGACGCCTTTCCCGAGGACGACGCCACCCGTCGGCAGATGCTGGACGAGATCATCAGCCGTTGCGAGGGCGCCAACACCCGGCTGGACGCGGTCGCGGAGGACTTCGACCGGCTCCGCGCACTGGAACGCAACGCCCCTCAGGCACTGGCGGCGGCCGAGACGGCGTTCCGTGAGCTCGACGGCCGGGTGTCCACCGCCGAGGCGACCCTCACCTCTCTGCGCGGCCGCTACGCGGAGTCGGCCTCGGCACCCGTCGCGAGCGACGTCGAACAGGCCAAGGACCGGCTCGTCTTCGCGACATCGTCGCTCGATCAGGCCCGGCAGGCGGTGGACGGCGGTGACAGCGCCGCCGCCGCGGTGTACGTACGGGCCGCCGAGGGCGCCGTCGGCCAGGCGACCACTCTCGTCGACGCGGTGGACCGGCGCGCGCGGGAGATCGAAGAGGCTGCGGGCAAGCTGCCGGCCGCCCTCACCGAGATGGAGACGGACCTGGCCGACGCGGGCGGGCTCCTGGAAGGCACAGCCGAGGGCGTGTCCACGGCAGACCTCCGGGGCCGGATCGCCCGCGCACGGTCCGTGACCGGCGACGTGCAGGGAGAGGTGCGGGCCGGTCCGTACGACCCGATCGACGCGTTGCGCCGGGTCGAGGAGGCGGACGCGGCTCTGGACGAGGCACTGGCCGGCGCGCGCGAGCAGGAGCAGGGGAACCGGCGCGCCCGCTCGCTCCTCGACCAGACGATGCTGACCGCCCGGTCGGCGATCGGTGCTGCCGCCGACTACATCAGCACCAACCGGGGAGCTGTCGGCAGCCAGGCCAGGACCCGCCTGGCGGAGGCGCAGCGACGACTGGAGCGGGCCACGGAGCTGGCCGGAGCGGATGACGCACAGGGGGCACTGGCCGAGGCGCACCAGGCGGACTCGCTGGCCGGACAGGCACAGAGCCTGGCGGAACAGGACGTGCGGGCGTACGGGAACCGAAATGGTCCGGGCGGTGTACAAGGAGGGGGCAGCGGAGGCGGGGGCATGGGAGGCGCGGTCCTCGGCGGAATCATCCTGGGCGGGCTGCTGGGCGGGGGCGGCCGAGGAGGCGGATTCGGAGGCGGCGGATTCGGAGGGGGCGGCGGATTCGGCGGAGGGGGGTTCGGCGGAGGCGGCGGGCCGGGCAGCTTCGGCGGCGGGGGCACCCGTGGCCGGCGTGGTGGCGGCGGCCGGTTCTGACCACCCCCCAAGTGGTGTGGTGACAGTGCGAACCGCCCTACAGGTGCGGCAGCGGTGACCAGCCCGCAGGTGCGGCAGCCGTTCCGACCACCCCGCAGGTGCGGCAGCCGTTCCAACCGGATCGCAGGTGCAGCGGCAGGCGTACTCAGCATTCGTAGATCAGCACGGGACACACAGGAGAGGTGCCATGACCAAGCAGACCATTGTCGGACGCGTCACCCAGCTGGCTAAGGCCAACATCAACGCGCTGCTCGACCAGGCCGAGGATCCGCAGAAGATGCTGGACCAGCTGATCCGCGACTACACCTCCAACATCTCGGAGGCCGAACAGGCCGTTGCCGCCACGATCGGCAATCTGCGTCTGATGGAGCAGGACCACCGGGAGGATGTCGAAGCAGCCAAGGAGTGGGGGGAGAAGGCACTCGCGGCCAGCCGCAAGGCGGATGAGCTTCGTGCGGGCGGGTCGGCCGCCGACGCTGACAAGTTCGACAACCTGGCCAAGGTCGCGCTCGGCCGGCAGCTTCAGTCGGAGAAGGAAGCGAAGACCGCTGAGCCCAACATCGCCTCGCAGACCGAGGTGGTGGACAAGCTCAAGACCGGCCTGGACCAGATGAAAGGCAAGCTGACGGAGCTGAAGTCCAAGCGGGACGAGCTGGTCGCACGGGCCAAGTCCGCCCAGGCGCAGAACCAGATGATGGACTCCGTCAAGAACATCAACGTCCTCGACCCGACCAGCGAGATCAGCCGGTTCGAGGACAAGGTGCGGCGTGAGGAGGCGAAGGCGGTGGGCAAACAGGAGCTTGCCGCTTCCTCCCTGGACGCGCAGTTCGAGCAGTTGGACACGCTCGGGGACAGTGCCGAGGTCGAGGCGCGTCTGGCGGCCCTGAAGACGACCTCATGATTCCGGTGAGGCTCCTGCTCAGCGCATGCCCCGAGGTCAGAACATGCTCAGAAGCTCCTCGACCGTGCGCTCGGCGGCCGGCCGGCCGTCGGGCAGGGGAAGTTCGAACCAGACGGTCTTGCCGCGCGGTGTCCGCCTCGACCCCCAGGCCGCGCTCAGCAGCCCGACCAGCTGCAGGCCCCGGCCACCCTCGTCCGTGTCACGTGCCCGCCGTCGCCGTGGCTG
This sequence comes from Streptomyces sp. NPDC058221, assembly GCF_042882365.1. Lineage (NCBI taxonomy): Bacteria > Bacillati > Actinomycetota > Actinomycetes > Kitasatosporales > Streptomycetaceae > Streptomyces > Streptomyces sp. NPDC058221. The sequence continues at coordinate 35,350 of NZ_JBHVWF010000070.1, forward strand.
GACGAGACCGGCGTCCCATACCTCGCACACGAGGGTTCGGTCGCGCAGCAGCCTGAGCCGGATCTCGCCCTCGCCGTACCGGAGGGCGTTGGTGACCAGTTCACTGACGAGCAGCTCGGTGGTGTCGACCAGGTCGTCGAGATCCCAGGCGAGCAGCTGGCCGCGGGCGAGTTCGCGGGCACGGCCGACCGAGCGCGGTTCGCGAGGCAGCCGCCAGTCTCCGACCGCCTCGGTCGGCAGCCCCTGGATACGGGCCATCAGCAGCGCGATGTCGTCCTCGCCGTGCCGGGTGTCGAGCGTGTTCAGCACGTGGTCGCAGACGTCCTCGAGGGGACGGGTCGGTGCGACGAGGGCGCCGCGCAGCGCTTCCAGCCCCTCGTCCAGCGGATGGTCGCGCGACTCGACGAGGCCGTCGGTGTAGAGGGCGAGGAGGGCGCCCTCCTTGAGTTCCACCTCGACTTCCTCGAAGGGCTCGCCGCCGACACCGAGCGGCATGCCGGGCGGGACGTCGAGCAGCAGCGCCGGTTCACCCGGCTCGACCACGACAGGGGGAAGATGACCGGCATTGGCAAAGGTGCACCGCCGGGTGACCGGGTCGTAGACCGCGTAGACGCAGGTGGCCAGATAGACCTCGGAGAGGTCCGCCTCGCGGGATTTGTGGGCGGCCCGCGAGGGCCACTGGGCCCCGCCGATCCCATCGGATGAGGTGCTGCCGCCGGGGGTGCCGAGTCCTCGGGCGACCTCGTCGAGTGCGGAGAGGACCTCGGCGGGTTCCAGGTCGAGGAGGGCGAGGGTTCTTACGGCAGTGCGCAGTTCCCCCATGGCGACCGCGGCGCGCAGTCCGCGTCCCATCACATCGCCGACGACGAGGGCGGTGCGGTGCCCGGGGAGTTCGATCACGTCGAACCAGTCGCCGCCCACCTCGGTCGCCGTGTTGCCGGGCAGATAGCGGCAGGCGATGTCGAGGCCGGCGGCCTCGGGGTCGCCGGGTGGCAGCAGGCTGCGCTGGAGTATCAGGGCCCGCTCGTGCTCGCGCCGGTAGAGCCGGGCGTTGTCGATACAGACGGCGGCGCGGGCGGCGAGTTCGGTGGCCAGGGCCCGGTCGCGTTCGCCGAAGGGCTCGCTGCCCTTCGTGCGGGAGAACTGCACGAGGCCGACCACGGTGTCGTGGGCGACCATCGGCACGGCGAAGGTGGACTGGACGAATCCGCGGTCGTCGCCGGGCACGTCCTCGACATGGCCGGTGCGCAGGGCTATGGCACAGGGCGAGCTGAACGGATAGCGGTGCACCGCGCCGAGAGCGGGCGGCCCCGTAGTCGTCCCGGATGTCGAGGCGCCGCCGGGGCCGGTCTCGGGCATGGCGTCGGACACAGCGCTGGCGAAGGCGACGCGGCGCAGTTCGGCGGATCCGCCGACCGACTCCTGGCGGAGCGGGCTCCAACTGCCGGGCGGCGCCTCCTCGCCGGTGAGCAGTGCCTGGTAGAGGTCGACGGAGGCCAGGTCGCAGAAGCCCGGTACGGCGACGTCGAGGAGTTCGCGGGCGGTGGTTTCCAGGTCGAGGGAGTTACCGATGCGTGCGCTGGCCTCGTTGAGCAGAGCGAGGTTGCGCCGGGCGCTTGCGGCCTCTCGGGCGGCGATATGGCGGCGGGTGACATCGGTGGCCAGTCCGGCGATGCCGATGGGGCGGCCCGATCCGCTGTGCACCCGGTAGAGGTTCATCGACCAGTGGCGGCGCTGCGTGTTGTCCGGGACGGTGCCGACGAGCTGGAGGTCGGTGACGGATTCGCCGGTCTCCAGGACACGGCTGAGGGTCGCGGCCAGCCGGTCGGCCTCCGTACCGGCGAGATAGTCGTGGACGGTGCGGCCGCGGTGGTCGTCGGCCCGGCCGCCGAAGACGGTGGCGAAGCGCTGGTTGGCCCGCAGCACGGTGAAGTCCGTACCGAACAGCACGAAGCCGAAGGGAGATTGGCCGAAAATCGCCTGCGAGGCCGCCAGGTCCGTCTCGATGGCACGCAGCGCCCGGACGTCCACGACGATGCAGACCGCAGCCCGTTCACCGGTCGCCGTCTCACTCGGCATCACATAGATCTCGGCGAGACCGTGCAGGCCGTCCTCACCCGGCATACGGAACGGGACGAGCCCCGTCCACTCCTTGCCGTCGAGCACTTCGCCGATCCGGCGGTACCCCTGTCCGCGCAGCTCGCCGGGCATGAAGGCCTCGACGGGGTCCTTGCCCACCGCCTCGTGAGCGGGAACGCCAAAGAGACCGGCGGCCCGGCGGCTCCACTGCTCGATCAGACCGTCCGGGCCGATCGAGAAGGAGGCGACCCTGATGTAGTCATAGATCGAGCCAGGCGGACTGCTCTGCCACACGACGTCGCCCGCTGTCCCAGGTATTTCGCTCACGCGACCGTCCCCTCCAGCTCACACACCGGACCGGTCCTGCCCGCAGTATTCAGCACAACGGGCCTCACTGACACGGCGTTCACGATCACAGCACGGTCTCAGTACCTTTCAGCCAGGTTCTGCCCGTCCTCCGGTGATCGCTGTCCGTCCCACCCCACTCCTAACCAGGCAGGGCCAGCTCGAACCACACCGTCTTGCCACTCTTTCCTCGCCTGATGCCCCAGCGTCGGGCTGAACAGGCCACGAGCTGCAGTCCCCTGCCGCCTTCGTCATCGGGTCCCGCCGTACGTTCGGTGGGCGGATCCGGAAGCGGATCGGAGACTTCCACCAGCAGACCGGGGTGCGCGGCGGGGCCGTCGCCGCCCGGACGGGGGCGGACCAGCCGCACGTCGATCGGACCCGACGCATAGCGCATGGAGTTGGTCACCAGCTCGCTGACCAGGAGCACAGCCACATCCCCGACGACCGAATCGATCTCCCAGCCGCGCAGCACATCGTGGACGGCATGCCGGGCCGTGCGCACAGCACCGGGAACAGCCGGAAAGCTCCAGTCGGCGCAGTCGCCTTCGGTATCGATCATGCCGATCACTTCCCAAGACCAGCAACGGAGAACGTCGTGTTTACAGAGGGCTAAACACGGCATACCCGATATTCGATACTAAATACCGCTGGAATCGACACGTGGGGCGTACGGGTGCAACGGCATGCGCACGAACGCGCGTGCGTGTAGAGAAAGGGCGCACGGGCTCAGTGGTGTGCGCCGCAGGCCAGGCACCCCGCTCAGTGGTGTGCGCCGCCGGACAACCGCCGTACGGCTTCGGCGACCGCCGGCCGGTCCTGCTCCAGCCAGTCCACGGTGTCGCTCTCGCCGGGGCCGAGCCAGCGCAGCTCGTCATGATCCTCGAGCGGCGCGGGCACACCGGACACCAGTCGGGCCGTCCACACGCGGAGCACATAGCCGGGCTTCAGTGGCCACTCGCCGGGGATGCGCTCCAGTGGTTCCGTCTCGACGCCCAGCTCCTCGCGGAGTTCACGCACGAGCGCCTGCTCGCCGCTCTCCCCCGGCTCCACCTTGCCGCCGGGCAGTTCCCAGCGGCCGGCGAGCTCGGGCGGGGCACTACGGCGTGCGGCGAGCAACCGCCCCCGGTCACAGACGGCTCCGGCCACCACCACACGATCAGTCATGTCCCGGAGCGTAACGCCCGCCCGGATCTCCACGGAGAGCGCGGCCCAGCCGTCGGAAGCCGCCGGAGGTCCGGGGGTGAGCAGGCCCGCGTGCTACGGCTGTGCCGATCCGGCGGGGTCTGACGCACGCGCTACGGCCGCGCGGTCTGCCCTATGCGCTCCACCCAGTAGAGCTGCTTGTGGCCGCGGACATCGAGCTTGTCGGCGGTTCGCTGCGCCTCGTCCTGCGTGGCGTACCGGCCCACCCGGTAGCGGTTGCCGTTGTCGTCCTGCCGTATCACCAGCCAGGGGAGCACGGCACCGCTGTCGCTCATCGTGTCCCTCCCGAGCATTGCGCCCCTCCCCTGAACGGCGTGCACGTCTCTAAGGATCCCCAGGAAACCGCAGTACGCATATGCCCGAGCGTACGCCTGACCTTCACACAACGAATACGGAATTGCACAAAGAGATACCGATCCGGCCAGGAGTGGACCAAGTCCCAGGGGGCGCAGCCAACTGGCTGCGCCCCCTGGATGGTTCGGACCCGTGGGGCGCCCCCCCCGCGCCCCCCCCCCCCCCCGGGGGATACGGGGGGCGGGCGGGGGGGTGGACGG
>NZ_JBHVWF010000071.1:0-25626 GCF_042882365.1 Streptomyces sp. NPDC058221
ATACCGCTGCCCATGACATCGCCGACCACCAGGGCGGTGCCGCCCTCCCGCAGCGGGATGACATCGAACCAGTCGCCGCCGACCTCGTACCGGGACGCGGCCGGCCGGTAGCGCGACGCCACCTCCAGTCCGACCGGATCGTGGTGGTTGTGCGGCAGCATGCTGCGCTGGAGGGTGAGCGCGGTCTCCCGCTGCTGCCGGAACAGCCGGGCGTTGTCGATACTGACCGCCGCCCGGGCGGCCAGCTCGGCGGCGAGCACCTCGTCGTCCTCGGTGAACGGCAGCGGGTTGTCCGTCCGTATGAGGTCGAGGGCGCCCAGGACCTCGCCCCGGGCGATCAGCGGCACCGCCAGGTAGGAGTGCGCGCCTGCCTCCGCCAGCAGCTGTGCCGCATGGCTGTCGCGGGCGATGCGCGACAGCTTCTCCGCGTCGAGATACGGCTCCCGGACCGGCTTGGCGGTGCGCACACACCGGGTGATCAGCCGGTCGGCGCCGTAGCGGGCCGCGTGGCCCGGCGGGTCGGCCGCCTCCACAACCGGTGTCGGCCGGGCGGCGACGACGGCCAGTGCCTGGATGAGGGCCGGGCCCTCGGTCCGGCTGGGACGCCCTTTCAGCACGCTGTCCAGCACATCGACGGCCGCGACGTCGGCGAGCTCCGGCACCGTGACCTCGGCCAGCTCCCTCGCGGTCTGCTCCAGGTCCAGGGTGGTGCCGATGCGCACCGAGGCATCGGCGATGAGCGCCAGCCGGTGCCGGGCCCGCTCCGCCTCGGCCGCGGCCCGCTGGTGACCGGTCACATCGATCAGTGAGACGGCGAGCCCCAGGACCTGACCACCGGAGTCGTCCAGCCGGTACAGCGACATCGACCAGGCCCGGTCGGTCTCCGGATCGGCCGCGGTGCGGCCTTCCACCTGCTGACCCACTTGCGGCACGCCGGTCCTGAGGACCTCGCGCATCGCCGACTCGACCGCGTCGGCGTCCAGGAACGGCAGCATCTCACCCACCCGGCGGCCGATGTGCTCGGCCGCGCTCAGCCCGTCCATCCGCTCAAGCGCGGGATTGGCCGCCAGATACCGCAGATCGCTGCCCAGGACGGCCAGACCGATCGGGGACTGGTCGACCAGACGCACGGACAGTGCCAGATCGCGCTCCACCTGCCGGAGCGTGGCCCCGTCCGTGGCCAGTCCCAGCGCGTAGAAGTCGCCGCGGTCGTCCTGCAGCCGCATGTTGCGGAACTCCAGCAGCCGGGTGCTGCCGTCCTTGCACCGTACGGGGAAGCTGCCCGCCCAGGTCCCACCGCCGGTCATCACCTCCGAGAACAGCCCGAGCACCAGATCGAAGTGTTCCTCGTCGATCAGGATGCGGGCCGCGAACCGGCCCAGCGCCTCCTGCGGCGTGTAGCCCAGCAACCGCTCGGCCTGCGGGCTCCACAGCGCGATGCGGCCCTCGGTGTCCAGCACCATCGCGGCCGTTCCCAGGACATCCACGAGACCGCCCTCGGGGGAGCGGCGCACATCTGCCGGCTGTGCGTCGCCCCAGCCGGTCCGCATGTCTTCAGTGCCGCCCACGGGCCATCCTTCCCATGCCGTCACCGTGCCCGGACGCAAGGTCCGCTGTCTCCCCATGGTCGCCCCGGAGCCACCGCCCCCGCAGCTCCTGCGGACCGCGACATCGTGCCGCAGGGGTTTCGGAAGCCTCACGACGGTCACTCGCAGCGTACTGAGCCGACCACACGAAGACGACTGCAAGGAGTGAGGCCGCATGGAGAACTGGCGCGAGCACGCGGCATGCCGCGACGAGGACCCGGACCTGTTCTTCCCCATCGGGACCACGGGCCCCGCACTGGTACAGGCCGAGGACGCCAAGGCGGTGTGCCGGGGCTGTCCGGTGCGGGAGGCGTGCCTGCACTGGGCCCTGGAGAACGGCCAGGACTCGGGTGTCTGGGGCGGTCTGGGGGAGGCCGAGCGCCGCACGCTGAAGCGCCGCAGCCGCAGGCGGGCCAAGGACCGCGGATGACGAGGAGGCCGCTGTCACACCCCCGGTGGCCCGCCCGCGTGGTGACTGCGCCGTCAACGGGTACACGATGAGGCATGGACACCTCGGCATGGATCGTCATCGGCGCGGTTTTCGCGCTGCTCACCGTGGGCATCGCCGGCGTCCTTCTGGTGCGGGTGTTCCGGGCCCGGAAGCTGCTGGCCGATGCCGGAATCCCGCTGCACAACAAGGCGCTGGTCTGGGCCGCGGTCATCTACACCGTGTCGCCCGTCGACCTGCTGCCCGACCCCGTGTACCTCGACGACATCGGATTCCTGATGCTGGCGCTGCGCTCCCTGCACGCCGCCGCGCGGGCCGCCGGGGTGGGCGGTCGCGCCGAGCGGCCGGCCGGGGCCGCGCGCCTGGCGCCGTGACCCGCAAGGCACCTCCGGCCTCCGTACCGGGGCGTGTCGATGGCGGGGCGGGGCAGGGGAACGGCATGGTGATGACATGAACGTCGCAGATATTCTGGTGGATGGATTCACCCGCATCCGGGAGACAGTGCACTCGACCGTCGAGGGCCTCGACCCCGACGACCTCCATGCCCGCCTCGACGAGGGCGCGAACTCGATCGCCTGGCTGGTGTGGCATCTGACTCGGGTCCAGGACGATCACATCGCCGACGCGGCCGGTATCGAGCAGATCTGGTTCACCCAGGACTGGGCCGCCCGCTTCGATCTGCCCTTCGCCAAGGACGCCACAGGCTACGGGCAGAGCAGCACGCAGGTCGCGGCGGTACAGGTGGGTTCGCCGGAGCTGCTGGTCGGCTACTACGACGCCGTGCACCTCCAGACGGTCGGCTTCCTCCAGGGACTCGACGGCAAGGCGCTGGACCGGGTCGTGGACGAGGCCTGGTCGCCGCCGGTCACCCTGGGAGTACGGCTGATCAGCGTGCTGTCGGACGATCTCCAGCACGTCGGGCAGGCCGCCTTCGTCCGCGGCTCGCTGGAACGCCGGTAGCCGTCGTCAGAGCGTCGGCGGCACGAGCGGTCCGCGGTTGCGTGCGTAGCGCCCCGGGCTGGTACCCACGACACGCTTGAAGTGGCGCGCCAGATGGGACTGGTCGTAGAAGCCGGCGGCCGTCGCCACATCGGGTGCCGGCAGCCCCTGGAGGAGCAGCCGGCGTGCGAGGTCGACACGGCGGCCCGTCACGTACTGGTGCGGCGCCATCTGGAACTCACGGCTGAAGGCCCGCACCAGATGAGCGTGATGGGCGTGCAGCCGCAGCGCCGCCTGCTGGAGCGTGATGCCCTCCACGAACCGTTCGTCCAGGAGATCGCGCAGCCGGTGCGCGATCCTGCGGTCGTGCACGTACCGGACGGGCTCCAGCCGGTTGCGCAGATGCTGGTCGATCCGCTCGGCGACCAGAGCGAGCCGGCTGGCCGCCTCCAGCTCGTCGCCCGGTTCGGCGAGTGTCGCGTGGAGCCGGTCGATCCGGCTGCGCAGCGCCGGATCGGGCAGCACGGGGCTGTCGACGGCCATGCCGATCAGCTGCTCGTCGACCTGTCCGGTGCTGAGGTAGAGCACGCGTTTACGGAACCCCTCGGCCGTCGCCGCGCCGCCGTTGTGCGGAACGTGCGGGGGCAGGAGCGTCACCACATGGGTGAGGACCCCGTGCTCGTGGTGGTCCAGGTCGTAGCGGACCATGCCCTCGTCCACGATGAGCAGGGTCCACGCGTCGTGGGTGTGCATGGGGTAGGAGTGATCGATGAAGTGGGCGTGGAAGACCTCTTCGATCCCCTCCACGGGCGGACACCACGCGGTGATGTCCGGACGAGCTGCCATGGGTCGATCGTACGCCCGGAGGCCGCGGCGCCCGCTCCGGGCGGGGATCCCGGCGGGCGGCTCCCGACAGCATGCAAAGTTCGTACAAGACGGCCCGGGGGAGGGCCGGGCAGGCTCGGAGCCATGACAGATGAAACCGCCCCCGTCCGCTTCGACACCAAGATCGCCGTCCTGCTCCGGGACGACCTCCGGACCTGGCAGCGACTGAACGTCACGGCCTTCCTGGTCAGCGGCCTCGGTACCGCGGTGCCCGAACTGGTCGGCGAACCGTATGCCGACGCCGACGGCACCCCCTATCTGCCGATGTTCCGGCAGCCGGTCATGGTCCTCGAAGGCGGGAAGGAGATGCTGACGACGGCCCACAACCGTGCGGTCAGCCGGGGTGTGACCCTGTCCGTGTTCACCTCCGACCTCTTCTCGACGGGCAACGACCGGGACAACCGGGCGGCAGTCCGCGCGGTGGGCCGGGACGCGATGGATCTGGTCGGGCTGGCCGTGCACGGTCCCCGCAACGCCGTGGACAAGATCCTCAAGGGTGCGTCCATGCACTCCTGAGCGCGAACACCGCCGTCCCGGCGCCTGCGGGGCCTCGACGACCGGCGCCGGATCGACCGGGCCGATGTGCGGTGCGCCGGCCATGGCCCCCCGAAGCCCCGGCCGGTGCCCCGGCGTTCGCCCGGTGCGTCCGGCCGGGAAGCGGCGTGTCACACGGTGCGTTCCACGAAGTACGGGAGGAGCGCGAGGAGTTCCCCGACGGCGTCCGGTGCCAGCGTGACGCTGTCCAGACAGGCGCGGGCGCTCTCCAGATGCCGATGGGCCTCGTCCACGGCGGCCGAGCGGCCGCCGGCCTCCTCGACGAGACCGGCGGCCCGCCGGACCGTGCTGTCGTCGAGGGGATCGCCGGTACGCAGCAGCGCGCCCAGCTGCAGCGCGGCGCGGTCTCCCGCGGCGAGGGCGGTCAGCACGGGGTACGTCTTCTTCTGCCGGCGCAGATCGCTGTGCACCGGCTTGCCCGTGACCTCCGGGTCGCCCCAGATGCCGAGCACGTCGTCCATGGTCTGGAAGGCCACCCCCAGATGGCGTCCCGCAGCGCTGAGCGCGTCGGTCTCGGTGCGTCCGGCCCCGCCGAGCACGGCGCCGAGCCCGGCGGCGCAGCCGAGCAGCGCGCCGGTCTTGTGCTCGGCCATCAGCCGGTACTCGTGCGGCTGCACGGCATCGGGCCCGGTCCAGGGCCGGGTCTCGAAGAGCAGGTCGTCGGCCTGACCGCGGACCAGATCGCTGAGCGTGCCGGCCAGCAGCCGCACCGCGGGGACACACTGCGTCCCGGGGGCGTCGGCCAGGGTCTGCACGGCCAGCGCGAAGAGCGCGTCACCCGCGAGGACGGCGGGTCCGGTCCCGTAGGCCTTCCAGGCGGTGGCGCGCTGTCTGCGGGTCTCGTCGCCGTCCATGATGTCGTCGTGGAGCAGGGAGAACGTGTGGATCAGCTCGACCGCCACGGCTCCGCGGACCGCGCTCCGCGCAGGCGCGCCGACGGCCTCGGCACCGAGCACGGCGAGGGCCTGCCGGATCCCCTTGCCCTGTCCACCGGGGACGGCCCGGCCGCCGGGACCGTCCCAGCCGAGCGAGAACGCCGTGATCTCGGCGTGCCAGGGATGCAGCTGCCGCACCGCCAGGCTGAGATCCGGACGGACGAGAGCGCGGCAGCGGGAGAGTATTTCCGGCGCCGTGGCCTGCTGGGTGACCGGGGGCGTCATCGGCGGCCGGCTTCCCCGGTCACCGTCGCACCGGCCGGTGCGACGCCGAGTTCGGTGTAGGCCTTGTCCACCATGTCGCGGGCGTTGAGCAGCCCTATCCGGTCGAGCGTGACGCGCAGCCCGTCCAGCTCAGCGGCGGTCTCCGTGCGGTCGCGGCCGAGCCGGGCCAGCGACTTCACCAGTCCGAGCGTGGCCAGCGCCTCACCCCGGGGCTCCGTCATCTCCCGGAATTCCCCCAGCGCCTCCTCGTAGACAAGCCGGGCCTCCTCGTACCGTCCGGCGCGGTAGAGCACATTGGCGCGCATCTTGTGGTTGTAGGCGAGGGCGCTGGACAAGTTCATGGCGCGGCAGGTGAGTTCGGCCTCGGCCAGCAGAGCGAGCGCCTGCTCCGGGTCGTTGTCCCGTACGGAGATGATGTCGGCCATGCCGCGCAGCGCCCACGCCCGGCCGCGTCGGTCGTCCGCGTTCCCGGCCAGCTCGGCCGCTTCCTCGAACATCTCCAGGGCGGTGTCGAACGAGCCGGTGTTCCGGTGGATCTGCGCGATGCCCTCCAGGGCCCACACGGTGTGGCGGGCCTCGCCCCGGGCGCGCGCCTCGGCGAGCAGCTGCTCGTGCAGTTTCGCGACGGTCCGGTAGTCGCCCTGAATACGCCCGGTCTCCGCGAGCCCGGCGAGCGAATAGCCGCGGGCGACCACGTCGCCGCCCTTCTTGCCCAGGTCGGCCGCCAGACGCAGCAGGCGGAAGGCGAGGCGCAGGGCGCCCCGCTGGCGGGCGAGCGTTCCGCCGCTCCACAGCGCCCAGGCCATCGCCCCGGTGTCCTCGGCCGACCTGGCCGCCCGGTAGCTGGCCTTCCAGGCGCGGTCGGCTTCGCCCACATGCCCCAGCCTTCGGTGCGCCTCGGCCACCGCGAGTCCGGTGCGGGCCACCTCCTGCTGGGAGCCGGAGAGTTCGGCAGCCCTCAAGTGACGTTCGCCCTCGGCCAGTACGTCGGTGAGGGAGGCGTTCACGGACATCTTGGTGAGGGCGCCTTGGTACTCGGGCGCCAGCGCTTTGCTGTGCATGGGAGCCTTTCGCGCGCAAACGGGCCGGCCGCTTGACTATGCTCTCGATGTATACATTCAGCGCATAGTCGCTCGGTGCTCTGACCAGTTCGCTCATGGGGGGGCGGACGAGGCTTGTCGTGTGCGGCGTACCGCCTTGCTGTGGATCAAGACGGCGGATGCGCGCTCAGGGTTGCTTCGCGATCGTCGATCCGTGTGTGAATGGTGTGAAACCGTCCCGGTGCCTCGCGGCTCAGCCGGACCGGGCCATCAGATGGCCGGTGAACCACTCCCGGGCCAGTGCGGCGACGTCGTCCAGCGCACCCGGCTCCTCGAAGAGGTGGGTCGCACCGGAGACGACGTCGAGCCGGTTCTCGCAGCGCAGTTCCGCCTGCGCCTGCTGGTTCAGCTCCAGCACCCGGGGATCGCGGCCGCCCACGATCAGCAGCGTCGGCGACCGGACGTCCCCGAGGACCGGCCCCGCGAGATCAGGCCGGCCGCCCCGCGAGACCACCGCGCCGATCCCGGTGCCCCGCTCCGCACCGAGGGCGGCCGCCGCCCGCAGTGCGGCCGCCGCCCCGGTGCTCGCTCCGAAGACGCCGACGGGAAGGGGCTCACGACGCCGCAGCCAGCCGGTGGCGTCCACCAGCCGCTCCGCCAGGGTCGCGATGTCGAAGACGTTGGCGCGGTCCGCCTCCTCGGCGGGTGTCAGCAGGTCGAAGAGCAGCGTGCCGAGGCCCGCCCGGTGCAGCGCGGCCGCCACCGAGTGGTTGCGCGGGCTGTGCCGGCTGCTGCCGGAGCCGTGGGCGAACACCACGAGAGCCCCGGAAGGGCCTGCGGCGGTCAGCTCACCCGGCAGGACGACGCCGCCCGCCTCCACGCCGACCTCGACGGCCGCCGGCGCATCGGCCCGGTCCGCGGCCCGCGCCAGCAGCGCGACGACCTCCTCGTCCGGCGTCTGGCCGAAGTCCCGGTACCACTCGCCCACCGCGGAGAACCGCGTCGGCGTGGACAGGCACACCAGCTCGTCCACCTGGCCGCGCAGCCGCTCGGCGGCGTCCGGCGGTGCCACCGGCACGGCGAGGGCGACGCGTGCCGCGCCCTGCGCCCGTGCCACCTCGCACGCGGCCAGAGCGGTCGCGCCGGTCGCGATGCCGTCGTCCACGACGACCACGGAGCGCCCGCCCAGCGGGATGCGCGGCCGGTCGCCGCGGAAGGCCCGGGCCCGCCGCAGCAGCTCGGCCGTCTCGGCGCGTTCGACGGCGGCGAGGTCCGCCTCCGACGTCCGGCTCCGGCTCACGATGTCCTCGCTGATGACGCGCACGCCACCCTCGCCGATGGCGCCGAGGCCCAGTTCCGGATGGTGCGGGACGCCGAGCTTGCGGACCACGATCACATCGAGGGGAGCGTCGAGCTCAAGGGCGACCCGGAAGGCCACCGGAACCCCGCCACGGGGCAGGCCCAGCACGACGGGATCGCTCTTGGCCAAGGGCCGGAGGACTTCGGCGAGTCGTTGTCCCGCGTCGGCGCGGTCGGAGAACAGCACGGGGATTCACCCCAGACCGGGAGAGGGGAAGCAGTCACTGCACACCTCCTTCGAATCAACCCCATGTGCCGCCGCTCCGCAAGCCGGCGGCGGTCGTCGCCCCGCCGGGAACGACCAAGCGGTCACGGTCGCGACGGAGCGTGCCGTGCGGCTCGTCAGAGGGCGGAACGCGCCACCCGGAACCCCGTGTCGTCGATCCGGAACGTCGGGTGGCTGCGCCGCCGCACCGACGCCCGGCAGCTCCAGCGCTCGTCGAACCAACCGCCGCCGCGCAGCACCCGGTAGCTGCCGTAGACCTCGGCGTCGTAGACGTCCCAGCACCACTCCCACACATTGCCCAACGTGTCGTACAGCCCCCATGCGTTGGGCTGCCTTGTGCCCACCTCGTGGATCCGCTCCTGCGAGTTGCCGCGATGCCAGGCGATGTCGTCGAGCTCTCCGTAGCGCGCGCCCGTCGTGCCGGCGCGGCAGGCATGCTCCCACTCGGCCTCGGTGGGCAGCCGGTACCCGTCGGCGGAGGTGTCCCGGCCGACGCCTTCGGCGCCGGTGTGCAGGCGGTAGGCGGGAGCCAGTCCGGCGCGCAGCGACAGGGCGTTGCAGAACCCGACCGCGTCCAGCCAGGAAACGCTTTCGACGGGCAGCCGGCCGCCCCGCGCGGCGGACGGGTGCTCGCCGGTGACCTGCGCGTACAGGTCCTGGGTGACCACACACGCCGCCAGCCGGTACGGGGCGAGCTCGACCGTCCAACTGCGTTGCGTACGGCGGTCCGACAGGGTGGTCCGACCCGCCGGGACGCTGATCATCCGGATGTCCGTGACTGTGTCCATGGGGCGGCGATCGTACCAACGCGGTGGGGTAGGGCCGCCGGCCGGCGACCGGACGCGGTCAGCCTGCCGACGCCTGGCGGGTGACCTCGTCGAATCGCGCGCCCATGGCCGCGGCCAGCGCCTGCGCCCCTGACAGGGGCCTGACCATCACCATGAGGTCGTCGATCTCGCCCGCCTCGTTCAGGTGCAGGAAGTCGCAGCCGCTGATCTCCCGGTCGCCCACCTTCGCGGCGAAGACGAGCGCGTGGTCGCGTCCGTCCGCGCTCGCCATCTCCCGGACGTACCGGAAGTCCGTGAACACCTCGGAGACCGTGCGCAGGATCGCCGCGGTGAACGGCTTTCCGGAGTACGGCTTGAACACCACCGGGCTGGTGAAGACGACGTCCTCGGCCAGCATCGCCTCGACGGCATCCAGGTCGTGGGCCTCGACTGCTGTGCGGAAGGGGTGCATGTGCCGCTCCATAGTCAATTTGTTGAATAGGTGTGAAAGAGATTAATCACATCGGTGTTAACCTGTCCAGATGTCTCTCAAGTACGCGGTCCTGGCGGCGTTGCTGGAAGGCGAGGCCTCCGGCTACGACCTGGCCAAGGTCTTCGACGTCTCGGTGGCGGACTTCTGGTCCGCCACACCGCAGCAGCTCTACCGGGAGCTGGACCGGCTTGCGGAGAGCGGGCTGATCGAGGCCCGTGTGGTCGAGCAGCTGCGCCGGCCGAACAAGAGGGTGTTCACCCTCACGGCGACGGGCCGTGAATCGCTGAGCACGTTCACTGCCCAGCCGCCCCGCCCCACCGCCATCCGGGACGAGCTCCTGGTCATGACCCAGGCAGTGGACGGCGGTGACCGCGAAGCGGTCCGTGCCTCGGTCGAGGAGCGCATGGAGTGGGCACGCGCCAAGATCGCCCGCTACGAACGGCTGCGTGAGCGCCTGCTGGACGGCCGGGACGAGGAGGCCTTCGTGGCGGAGGCCGGGCGTATCGGTCCCTATCTGACGCTGATGCGCGGACGGTCCTTCGAGGAGGAGAACCTGCGCTGGGGCGAGAAGGTGCTGGAGATCCTGGACCGGCGGACGGCCTCGGGAGCCGGCCCGGCCACGGCTGCGCGCTCCGAAGGGCAGCACGCCGGCACCGCCGCGCCGGGCCGGTCGCGGGGCTGAGCCCCGGACAGTGCCCTCCGTTGCCGGTCAACGGGTTTGTCGGACCCCTCGGTTAGGTTTCGTCCCATGACTGAATTCGTATTGGTGGCGGGTGCGTGGCTGGGGGCGTCGGCATGGGACGAGGTGGTCCCGGGGCTGCGTGCGGCCGGGCACGGCGCGCATCCGGTGACACTGACCGGCGTCGGTGAGAAGAGCGGTCTGCCGGTCGCCCGGCAGACCCATGTGGCCGACATCGTGGACGTGGTGGAGCGCCTCGATCTGCGCGACGTCGTTCTGGTCGGACACAGCTACTCGGGCATCCCGGTCGGCCAGGCGGCCGAGCGGATCGGTGACCGGCTGGCGCGTGTCGTGTTCGTGGACGCCAGCATCCCGGCCGACGGGGAGTCCTTCGTCTCCACGTGGTGGCAGGGCCCGGCGGTGCTGGAGGCCGAGATCGAGGGGAACGGCGGCTTCTGGGCGCCGCTGACCGCGGCCGACTTCGAGGGCCAGGGGCTCACCGAGGGGCAGATCGAGCGGCTCGTGGCCGGCTCGACGCCGCATCCGGGCGCCTCGCTGAGCGACCGCGCCGTGCTGAGCCGCCCGCTCGGCAGCCTTCCGGCCACCTACGTCAAGTGTCTGCTCGACGGTCCCGAACCGAGCGACGACGTGGCCGAGCTGGTGGCAGAGGAGGGCTGGGATCTGGTCACCATGAAGACCGGGCACTGGCCGATGTACTCCCGTCCGGACGAGCTGGTGCGGGTCCTGACCGGGGTGGCCGCACAGCCCTGACCCGAGCCTGGCCTGCGGTGAAGTCCGCGCAGGACACCGCGCGCCCCGGCCGCCGGGGCGCGCGGCGGCCCCTGAACCGTCAGTGCCCCCCCGAACAGTCGATCAGTACGCGCGCTCCTGCGGTGTTCCGGGCTGGAATGGGAAGGTGACCGCGCCCCCGGACGACTGCCTCGCGCGCAACGAATGGATCTGCGGCGCCTATCTGACCAGCCGTCGGCACATCCTGTGGGACGCCGTACTCCAGCATCTCCAGCTGACCGTGATCGCCGTGCTCATCGGCCTGGTCCTCGCACTCCCGCTCGCCCTCGCAGCCCGCCGCTGGCGCTGGGCGGCCGGCCCGGTGCTCGGGGTCACCACGATTCTTTACACCATCCCGTCGCTGGCCATGTTCTCGCTGCTGCTGCCGGTGTACGGACTGTCCGCCGCGCTCGTCGTCGCGGGCCTCGTCCTGTACTCCCTCACGCTTCTCGTGCGGAACATCCTGGCCGGACTCCGAGCCGTACCGGAGGAGACCCGTCAGGCCGCTCGCGGCATGGGGTACGGGCCCGTGCGGCTGCTCGTGGCCGTGGAGCTGCCGCTCGCCCTGCCCGCCGCGATGGCGGGCCTGCGCATCGCCACCGTCTCCGCGGTCTCCCTGGTCACCATCGGCGCGATCGTCGGCTACGGCGGACTCGGCAACCTGATCTACTCCGGGAT
Organism: Streptomyces sp. NPDC058221; assembly: GCF_042882365.1. Classification (NCBI taxonomy): domain Bacteria; kingdom Bacillati; phylum Actinomycetota; class Actinomycetes; order Kitasatosporales; family Streptomycetaceae; genus Streptomyces; species Streptomyces sp. NPDC058221. Next base: position 11,605 of record NZ_JBHVWF010000071.1, read on the forward strand.
GAACACCTACTTCAAGGCACAGGTGCTCACCGCGTCGGTGCTCTGCGTCGTCATCGCCGTCGTCGCGGACCTGCTGCTCCTCCTGGTGCAACGCCTGCTGACCCCCTGGACGCGGAGGCAGTCGTGAACACACTCGGCAAGGCGTGGTCCTGGCTCACCACCTCGGCGCACTGGTACGGCGACGACGGCATCTGGGCCCGGCTCGGCCAGCACCTCTACCTCACCGTCGTCTGCCTGCTGATCAGCTGTCTCATCGCACTGCCCGTGGCGCTGGTCCTCGGCCACCTGGGCAGGGGCGGCGCCCTCGCCGTCAACATCTCCAACGTCGGCCGGGCCGTCCCCACCTTCGCCGTCCTGGTGCTCCTGCTGCTGACCCCGGTCGGACGGTACGGCGAGGGGCCGACCATCGTGGCCCTCGTCCTGTTCGCCGTACCTCCGCTGCTCACCAACGCCTACGTCGGCATGCGGGAGGTCGACCAGGATGTCGTACGGGCGGCCAGGGGCATGGGTATGACGGGACGGCAGCTGCTGTTCCAGGTCGAGGTCCCGCTCGCCCTGCCGCTCATCCTCACCGGCGTACGGATCGCCGCCGTGCAGCTCGTCGCCACCGCCACCATCGCCGCGCTGGCGGGCGGCGGCGGGCTGGGCCGGATCATCACCGCGGGTTTCAACCTCGCCTCCACCGCCCAGGTGGTCGCCGGAGCGGTGCTCGTCGCGGTGTTCGCGCTGATCGTCGAGGGGCTCTTCGAGGTGGCGCAGCGCCTCGCGCCCGACTGGGTGCGCGACGGGAACGCCGGATGAGGGCCCGGCGCACGGCCCCCGCGATCCTGCTGCTCCTGCTGCCGGTGACCGCCTGCACCACCGGTCCCGCCCTGGAGAACCAGGGCGAGGTCACCGCTCCGCCGGGCGACAGCAAGCAACTGACGATCGGCTCGGCCGGATTCACCGAGAGCGATCTGCTCGCCCAGATGTACGCCCTGCTGCTCGACCGGGCCGGCTACTCCACGAACATCATCTCCGTCACCAACCGGGAGATCTACGAACCGGCGCTGGAGAGCGGCCAGATCGACGTCGTACCGGAGTATGCCGCCACGTTCGCCGACTGGCTCAACGCCAAGAAGAACGGGGCCGACGCCGAGCCGGTCGGCTCGCCGGACCTCGACACCACCATGAAGGCCCTGCGCGCTCTGGCCGCACCGCGCGGTCTCACCGTCCTGGACGCCGGTCGTGCCGTCGACCAGAACGCCTTCGCGGTCACCTCCGCCTACGCGAGGAAGCACCATCTGAAGTCGCTGAGCGATCTGGGCAAATCGGGGCTGCCGGTCAGGCTGGCGGCGGGCGACGAATGCGTGCAGCGCCCCTACTGCGCACCCGGCCTGAAGAAGACGTACGGGATCGACATCACCGCCGTCGACCCCAAGGGCGTCGGCACCACCCAGGCCAAGCAGGCCGTCCAGAGCGGGCGGGACCAGATGGTGCTGACGACCACCACCGACGCCACCCTGGACGACTTCGGCCTCGTCCTGCTCGCCGACGACAAGCACCTGCAGAACGCCGACTACCTCGTTCCCGTCGTCAACCGGTCCCGGGCGGGCAGCGAGGGCGTGCGCAAGGCGCTGGGCAAGCTCAACACCGTACTGACCACCGCGGACCTGGCCCGGCTGAACGAGCAGGTGGACAGCTGGCGACGGCTCCCCGAGGACGTGGCGCGCACCTACCTGCGGTCCAGGAACCTCATCCCCGGAGGCTGACCGCACAAGGCCGGTGCGGCGTGCGAACCGGGTACGCGCGCGGCCCGGGGCCCCGTCAGGCGTCCGCCACCGAGTCGAAGTCGACCTCGTCGCGCCCCACGCCCTGTGCGTCGGCGTCCACCGACCGGCGCAGGGCCTCGTGGAGTTTCGCCGGAGTCAGTACGCCGAGGAAGCGCGCCCCGTCCAGCACCGCCACCCACCCGGCGTCGTGCTGGAGCATCTCGCTGAACGCCTGTTTCAACGGGGCGCCGACCGGCACCCACGCGTCCATCCGGCGGGCGAGTTCACCCACCGTGCCGTGCTCCCCGGCGATCCGCAGGGCGTCCGCCGCCACCCAGCCGTGCAGTTCGCCGCCACCGTTGAGAACCACCGCCCACCGCGAGCCCGCGGCACCGAGCCGGGCCGCCGCCACCCGGGCGGGCTCGTCCAGCCGGGCGACCGGCGGCTCCTCCAGATCCTCCGGCTCGATCGTGGTGACCGACAGCCGCTTCAGCCCCCGGTCGGCCCCCACGAACCGCGCCACGTACGGGGTCGCCGGGGACCCGAGCACCGCCCCCGGGCTGTCGAACTGCTCGATGCGCCCCTCTCCGTACACCGCGATCCGGTCACCCATGCGCACCGCCTCCTCGATGTCATGGGTGACCAGCAGCACCGTCTTCCTGACCGTGGCCTGCAGGCTCAGGAACTCGTTCTGCAGCCGCTCCCGCACCACCGGGTCCACCGCGCCGAACGGCTCGTCCATCAGCAGCACCGGCGGATCGGCGGCCAGGGCGCGTGCCACCCCGACGCGCTGGCGCTGGCCGCCGGAGAGCTGCGCCGGGTACCGGGATCCGTACGTCGACGGATCGAGGCCCACCAGGTCCAGCAGCTCGGCCGCGCGCTCCCGGGCCTTGGACCGCTTCCAGCCGACCAGCGCGGGGACCGTCGCGGTGTTGTCGAGGACCGTCCGGTGCGGGAAGAGGCCGACCTGCTGGATGACATAGCCGATCCCGCGGCGCAGCTGCACCGGGTCGACCGTCGAGATGTCCTTGCCGTTGACCAGAATCCGTCCCGAGGTCGGCTCGATCAGCCGGTTGACCATCATCATCGTGGTGGTCTTGCCACAGCCGGACGGGCCGACCAGGGTGACCAGTTCCCCCTCGGCGACCTCGAAGGACAGTTCGTGGACCGCCGTCGTGCCGTCCGGATAGACCTTGCCGACCTGCTCGAACCGGATCATGACTGCACGGTAGGAGGCAGCCGGTCCCGCCGCACACGGGCCGGGACTGTCCGGGTCACGGAGGTGTGCTGAACTGTCCGTGAAACATCGGATTCAGGAGCACCCTTGAACAGCTACCGTCAGCCCGGCCTCGTCCTCACGGACCACCACTTCACCGTGCCGCTCGATCACACCGACCCCGGCGGTGAGCAGATCGAGGTGTACGGGCGGGAGGTGGCCGCCGCGTCCAGGGCCGGTGAACAGCTGCCCTGGCTGCTGTACCTGGAGGGCGGGCCCGGCTTCGGGGCGCGGCGGTTCACCGGAGCGGAGGCCTGGCTCGGGCGGGCGGTCAAGGAGTTCAGGGTGCTGCTCCTGGACCAGCGCGGCACGGGGCTCTCCACCCCGGCCAACCGGCAGACCCTGCCGCTGCGCGGCGGTCCGCGCGAGCAGGCGGACTACCTCGTGCACTTCCGGTCCGACAGCATCGTGCGGGACTGCGAACTGATCCGTCCGCAGCTGACCGGCGGAGCGCCCTGGACGGTCCTCGGCCAGTCCTTCGGCGGCTTCTGCGCCGTCCGTTACCTCTCCGCAGCGCCGGAGGGGCTCAGCACCGTTCTGATCACCGGCGGTCTGCCCTCGCTCGACGCCCACGCGGACGACGTCTACCGGGCCGCGTACCCGAGGATCGAGCGCAAGGCCGCGGCGCACTACGCCCGTTACCCGCAGGACGTCGAGCGCGCCCGGGAGATCACCGCTCACCTCGCGGAGCACCGCCCGGAGAGCGCCGGGCACCGGCTGACGCCCGAAGGGTTCCAGTCGCTCGGCATCATGCTCGGCGGGGGCTCCGGCAGCCACCAGCTCCACTACCTGCTGGAGAACGCCTTCGTCCGTACCCCGCACGGCACCGAGCTCTCCGACACCTTCCAGGAGGCCATGCGCACGGCCTGCTCGTTCGCCGGACATCCGCTGTATGCGCTCCTGCACGAGGCGATCTACGGCCAGGACGAACGGCCCACCGGCTGGGCGGCCGAGCGGGTACGTGCCGAGTTCCCGCAGTTCGACGCGGCGGCCGCCCTCCAGGGGGGCGGCCCGGTCCTCTTCACCGGCGAGAGCATCCACCCCTGGCACTTCGACGTGGACCCGGCGCTGCGCCCGCTGCGCGAGACGGCCGAACTGCTCGCCACCCGCGGCGACTGGGAGCCGCTGTACGACACCGAGCGCCTCGCCGCCAACGAGGTACCGGTGGCCGCCGCCGTGTACCACGACGACATGTACGTGGACACCGCCCATGCCCTGCGCACCGCCGCGTCGATCCGTGGGCTGCGCACCTGGGTGACCGACGAGTTCGAGCACGACGGGTTGCGCGCGGGCGGCCCGAGGGTGCTGGACCGGCTGCTCGCCCTGGTCCGCGACGAGGCCTGAGCCGGCGACCGGGGGCGGGCGTCGCCGTCTCACTGCGCGTCAGGACCGGCGATGCGGCCCCGGCAGGACGCCGGCGAGCGCCGTCGTCACGAGCTTGTCGACGGTGGCCGTGGCCGGCGGGTCCGGGTCGCGGTCGGCGAACAGGAGATGCCCGCCCCCGACCAGGGAGAGGGTGAGTGAGTCGATGTCGGCGTCCGCCGCGATGCGGCCGATTCCGCGCTCGTCGGCCAGGTAGGCGCAGACCGCGGCCGTGATCTGGGTGAGGATCGCGAGACCGCCCCCGGGTCTCGCCTGCCGCAGCCGGGCGCGCAGCTCGTCCCGGAAGGTGATGAGCGGGATGATCGCCACCGGAACCGGCCCGAACAGGGTGGTCAGCGCGCCGCTGAGGTTGTCGGCCACCGTGCCGGTGCCGACGGCCTCGCGCAGCGTCCGTGCCTGTGTCTCGAGTTGAGCGGCCCGGTCGAGCACGAGCTCGGTGAGGAAGGCGTCGAAGTCGTCGAAGTGCCGGTGCAGGACGCCTTTGGCGCATCCCGCCTCTTCGGTGACGGCCCGGCTGGTCAGCTCGTTGGGGCCATCACGCAGCAGCACGCGTTCGGCGGCGTCGAACAGCTGCTGCCGCGCATCGCGTAGGTGCACACCGGTCGGCACGTACAGATCCTCTCGCAGGCCAGTTTTCTGGCGTCCGTTGCCCAGTGGGCGCTTGCCCACTAAAGTGAACGCATGCCCACTCTACCGCGAGAACAGCCAGAGCCGGCGCCGTCGCACCAGGCTCGGCAGACGGCCGAGTCGTTCGGCGTGGACGCGCAGCGCTACGACAGGGCCCGGCCCGCCTACCCCGATGACCTGGTCGCGCGGATCGTCGCCAGGAGCCCGGGGCCCGACGTGCTCGACGTCGGCTGCGGTACCGGCATCGCCGCACGCCAGTTCCAGGCCGCCGGCTGCGACGTGCTCGGCATCGAGCCGGACGACCGGATGGCCGGTCTCGCACAGGCCCGCGGTCTGGAGGTCGAGACGGCGACCTTCGAGGACTGGGAGCCGGCCGGCCGAAGATTCGACGCGTTGGTCGCCGCCCAGTCGTGGCACTGGGTGGATCCCTCCGTCGGCGCCGTGAAGGCGGCCCGGGTACTGCGTCCGCGCGGGCGTCTGGCGATCTTCGGGCACGTATTCGAACCGCCCGCCGAGGTGGCCGAGCCCTTCGCCGCGGCTTTCCGGCGGGTGGCGCCCGACTCCCCGTTCAGCGGTCAGCCGGCCCGGCGCCCGCTGGAGCTGTACCGGGCGGGCTACGAGCAGATCGCCGACGGGATCCGCGAGACGGAGCGGTTCCACGAACCGGAGCAGTGGAGGTTCGACTGGGAACAGTCCTGCACCCGCGACCAGTGGCTGAACCTGCTCCCCACCACCGGCGCCCTCACCCGGCTCCCTCCGGGGCCGCTGGCTGAGATTCTGGGGGCGGTGGGGGACGCGATCGACGCCCTGGGGGGCCGCTTCACGATGCAGTACACCACTCTGGCGACCAGCGCGGTCCGCGCCGGGACCCCTTGATCCGGTGGTGCCCCGTGGCGCGGGCCGGCTCCGACGTTCCCCGGCCCCGTACGCGAAGGAGCCGGACGCGCGCGGGGTGCGTCCGGCTCCTTCGCGTACGGGCGTTCCGCAGGGCAGGCTCCTGTCGAGGGCCCGCCCGGCCGCGGTCAGCTCTGGAGGGCGTCCAGTGTCGCGTCCAGGTTCGCCGCCGCACGCGGGTCGCGGTTGTAGGGCAGCTTGGACAGGACCGCTGCCATGCCGCAGGTGTTGGTCACCGCGGAGAAGACGAGACCGGAACCGACACCGGCCGACAGCCAGCGAGCGGCCGGGTACCGGATGCCGGCCAGCAGTCCGGCCACCACCAGCGAACCGGCGGCGAGCCTCACCTGCCGCTCCATCGGCCAGGTGGCCCGGCCCCCGGCGGGGCGGTCCAGATCGTGGCCCTCGCCCTCCCATGCGGAGGTGCCGCCGGTCAGCGTGGTGGCGTCGATGTCGGCGGCCGAGAGGATGTCGCAGGCCCGGGTGGAGCGGACGCCCGAGGCGCAGACCACGAGCAGGGCGCCACGCGCCGATGCGGATTTGAGGGCCGGCACCGCCTCGGAGAGACGGTCGAGCGGAACGTTCAGGGCGCCGGGGACATGCCCGGAGGCGTACTCGCCCGGGGCCCGCACATCGATGACGGTGAACTCCGTGAGACGGGCCGCGGCCTGAGCAGGTGAGAGGGATACGGGGCTGGTCACGAGCAGTTTTTCCTTTCGTTCACCGGGGTGGGGCAGGCTTTCTGTCTCTCCTGCCCCGGACAGGCCAGAGTACCCGGCGGGGTATCCGCCCGGGGGTGTGCGCAACCCGACACGGCGGTCGGTGATCTCACACCACTCCTGACGCGTGTGACAGAAGACCGCGAGGGCGCAAGCAGCACCGCCCGCCCGGCGGGATGCGGCGAAGCATCCCGCCGGGCGGGCGGATTCGGTACGGCTCCGGTCAGTCGGTGCCGGACTCCATGGCGGCACGGTCGAGCATCTGGTCGGCGTCGCTCTCGGCCCGGTCGCGGGAGGCGATGACCTCGGCGCCCCCCTGCGGCATCGCGCCGATCAGACCGGTCGAGGCCGCCTGGGCGGCACCGATGAGCGTCGCGTGCGTGTTGCCGACGATGCCGAGGTCGGCGTACTGCTCCAGCTTGGCGCGCGAGTCGGCGATGTCGAGGTTGCGCATGGTGAGCTGACCGATCCGGTCCACCGGGCCGAACGCCGAGTTGTCGGTGCGCTCCATGGACAGCTTGTCCGGGTGGTAGCTGAACGCCGGGCCGGCAGTGTTCATGATCGAGTAGTCCTCGCCGCGCCGCAGCCGCAGCGTCACCTCTCCGGTGACAGCCGCGCCCACCCAGCGCTGGAGCGACTCACGGATCATCAGCGCCTGCGGGTCGAGCCAGCGGCCCTCGTACATGAGACGGCCGAGACGCCGGCCCTCGTTGTGGTACTGCGCGACGGTGTCCTCGTTGTGGATCGCGTTGACCAGCCGCTCGTACGCGGCGTGCAGAAGCGCCAGGGCCGGCGCCTCGTAGATGCCGCGGCTCTTGGCCTCGATGACCCGGTTCTCGATCTGGTCGGACATGCCCATGCCGTGGCGGCCGCCGATGGCGTTGGCCTCCATCACCAGGTCGACGGCGGAGGCGAACTCCTTGCCGTTGATCGTCACCGGGCGGCCCTGGTCGAAGCCGATCGTGACGTCCTCGGTGGCGATCTCGACCTCGGGGTCCCAGAACCGCACACCCATGATCGGGTCGACGGTCTCGACGCCGGTGTCGAGGTGCTCCAGGGTCTTGGCCTCGTGGGTGGCGCCCCAGATGTTGGCGTCGGTGGAGTACGCCTTCTCGGTGCTGTCGCGGTAGGGGAGTTCGTGGGCGACCAGCCACTCCGACATCTCCTTGCGGCCACCGAGCTCGTGGACGAAGTCCGCGTCGAGCCACGGCTTGTAGATGCGCAGGTGCGGGTTGGCGAGCAGCCCGTAGCGGTAGAACCGCTCGATGTCGTTGCCCTTGAACGTCGAGCCGTCGCCCCAGATCTGCACGTCGTCCTCGAGCATCGCCCGGACGAGCAGGGTGCCGGTGACCGCGCGGCCGAGCGGCGTGGTGTTGAAGTAGGCACGTCCGCCCGAGCGGATGTGGAACGCACCGCAGGTGAGCGCGGCCAGGCCCTCCTCGACCAGCGCCGCACGGCAGTCGACCAGCCGCGCGATCTCGGCGCCGTACGCCGACGCGCGGCCGGGCACCGACGCGATGTCGGGCTCGTCGTACTGGCCGATATCGGCGGTGTAGGTGCACGGGACGGCACCCTTGTCGCGCATCCAGGCGACCGCGACGGAGGTGTCGAGGCCACCGGAGAAGGCGATGCCGACGCGTTCGCCGGCCGGCAGGGAGGTAAGAACCTTAGACATAGGAAGAGTATGCGTCATTACGCATGATCATGCAAAGTGGAGGGTGGGGGTACGGAAAATCCATGGGCGGGTGCGGACGCGCCCGGGTCCGCCCGCGTGTGACACCGGGCCGCCCGCCCGGTGCGGCGAGAGTGCGTGCATGGCGTCGCGACGGGGGGCTGACGCGGCACTGGCCTGCCGACATGACCGAGCAGCTGGAAGTCATGCCCACGGACTGGCGGCGCGCACTCGCCGTCGTCGCGCATCCCGACGACCTGGAGTACGGCTGCGCGGCGGCCGTCGCGGCGTGGACCGATGACGGACGCGAGGTCGCCTATCTGCTGGCCACGCGCGGCGAGGCCGGCATCGACACGCTCGAACCGGAGAAGTGCGCGCCCCTGCGCGAGCAGGAGCAGCGCGCGAGCGCGGCCGTCGTCGGCGTCACCCGGGTCGACTTCCTGGACCACCGCGACGGCGTCATCGAGTACGGCCTCGACCTGCGCCGCGACATCGCGGCGGCCGTCCGCAGGTACCGGCCCGAGCTGATCGTCACGCCGAACCACCGCGACACCTGGGGCGGCGTCGCCTGGAACACCCCCGACCACCGCGCGGTCGGCCGAGCGGCCCTGGACGCGGCAGCCGACGCGGGCAACCGCTGGATCTTCCCCGAGCTGACCGAGCAGGGGCTGGAGCCGTGGAACGGGGTGCGGTGGGTGGCCGTCGCCGGATCGGCGACGGCCACGCACGCCGTCGACGCGACGGCCGGGCTGGAGCGTTCCGTGCAGTCGCTGCTCGCCCATCGCACGTACATCGAAGCACTCACGGACCAGAACCCCGAGGAGTACTGCCGCACCTTCCTCACCGGCAACGCCGAAGCGTCGGCCGAGCGGTTCGGCGGCCGGCCCGCCGTCACCTTCGAGCTCTTCGCGCGCTGAGCCGGACGGGCTCTGGCCGCCTCCGGGTACGTCGCCGTACGCTGTGCTGCGCACCGTATTCTGACGATGCGTCAGTTACTGGAGGGGGCGGCCGTGCTCGACATCCTCGACCACGACATTCCGGAGGGCAAGGAGCGGATGACGCTCCGGGTCGAGGACGGCGTGGGTGTGCTGACCCTCTGCCGGCCCGATCGGCTCAACGGCTGGAGCTGGGAGTCCAGCAGGCAGCTCGGCATCATGGCGGACCGGATCAGGTTCGACGACTCGGTGCGGGCCGTTCTGCTGCGGGGCGAGGGCCGGGCCTTCTGTGCGGGGATCGACGTCACCGCGCCCGGGGGTGACATCACCGGGCGTACCCCCGCCGAGCGCACCCACCGCTACTACGAGGGCATCCGCTGGGTGCACGAACGCTTTGCCGCGTTCGCCGGGCTTCCGCAGCCGGTGGTCGCCGCCGTCCAGGGCTACTGCCTGGGCTTCGGCTTCGAGCTGGCGCTCATGGCCGACATCCGGATCGCCGCCGACGACGCCGTGTTCGCCTTGCCGGAGGCCGGTATCGGTGTCGCCGTCGACGCGGGAGGCGATATGCGGATCGCCCGGGAGGCGGGAGCGGGCTGGGCGAAGTACCTCGCGCTCACCGGCCGCCGGATCGACGCGGCGACGGCCGAGCGGATCGGGCTGCTCCAGGGTGTCACGCCGCCGGGCGAGTTGGAGCGGACGGCACGCTCCGTGGCCGATGCGGTTGCCGTCAACGCCCCCCTGGCCGTACGGCACATCAAGCGTTCGGTCGACGCCTTCGCGGACTCCGGGATGGCGGACGCACTCGACCGTACGGCGCTGGCGGCGGCCCTCACGCTCACTTCGCAGGACTGCGCCGAGGGTTACGCCGCCAAGGCCGCCCGTCGTCCTGCGCACTTCGAAGGCGCCTGACTCAGTGCCGCTCGGGGGCCGGTGGCGCGAACGGGCCGCGGCCCAGCTGCTCACGCACCGGCACCACAGGCGGGGCGACCAGGGAGCGCCGCTGCCAGTTGGCGCCGTCGACCACGAGCGAGTGGCCGCTGATGAAACCGGCGTACGGCGAGGCGAGGAACGTGGCCGCCCATCCCAGCTCGCGCGGCAGCCCGACCCGGAGCGCGGGCTGGCGTGCGTCGTGCGCCGGGTCCGTTCCCCCGGCCCGTTCCAGGTTGCCGCGGATGTCGGCGGTCATGTCCTCGTGCGGCATCAGCCCCGGTACCAGCCCGTTGATCCGGATCCCGTACGGACCCCACTCCACGGCGAGGGTCTCGACCAGGTTCTTCACCCCGGCCTTCGCGGCGGCCGAGTGGGCGTGTCCGGGGCCACCGGTCCAGGCGTACGAAGCGCCGACGTTGACGATCGAGCCCGCCGTCCCGGCCGCGAGATGGCGCCGTCCGAACTCCCGGGTCATGAACCAGGTGCCGGTCAGCGTGATGTCGAGGACCGCCCGCCAGGCGTTCGGTGACAGGTCCTCCGCTGGGGAGGGGAAGTTGGCGGCCGCGTTGTTCACCAGCACGTCCGGCCGCCCCAGTTCGGCCTCGGCCGCGTCGAATACCTCGGTGATCCGGTCGGGGTCGCGGATGTCGCCCGGGAGGGTCATGACCTGGCCGCCGGTCAGTGCCGCGAGCTCCGCGCGGGCCGAGGTCAGCCGCTCGGCGTTCCGGCCGACGATCACCAGATGCGCGCCCAGCCGGGCGAACTCTGCCGCGATCGACTTGCCGAGCCCCGAGCCGCCGCCGGTCACCAGGACCACGCTGTCTTCATAGGTGCCCGGCGGTAACGCGCTGGCACCCGGCGGGGGAGGGGCGGCGAGTCCGGGGGTACGCATCGTCTCTGTCATGGCGCATAACTACCGCGTCAGAAGAGAAAACTCCAGGTCCACGCGGTGATGTTGTCCAGACCATTGACATGTAAGCGCCAGGATGTTGAATTCAGTGTTGTTGTGTTGCGCGACTCTGATGACTTAAGTGATCAATGGAGGATCTGTGACGCCTCGCCCACCCCGCCTCACCGCTCTCGCCGCGGCGGCGGCCCTGCTCGTCGGCGGTCTGCTGGCCGCCGGACCGTCCGCCCAGGCGGCCGGCGCCACCGGGACCGGCACCCCGGCGAAGGCCCAGGACGACCCCGTCATCACCCCGACCCCGCAGTCCGTGCAGAACCGGTCCGACCGGATCACCATCACTCCCACCGTCACCGTGGTGGCCGGGGAGACGGCGGACGAGTCCTCGCTCGACGTGGTGGCGACGTCCCTGAAACAGGCCGGTGCCCAGCGCGTCGTCCGGGCCTCCCGGGCCTCCGCGACCGGGCTCACCGTCCACGTCGGTGACACTGGCGCGCTCGCGGCCCAGAAGCTCGAAGGCCCCTCCGGACTGCCCGCCGACGGGTACGTCCTCGGCATCGGGGCGGGCCGTGTCGTCCTCGCGGGCAAGGACACCACCGGCACCTACTACGCGGCGCAGAGCCTGCGTCAGGTACTGCCGCACCGGAAGGGTCCGGGGGCGGAGGTCGGCGGACTCGCGGTGCGCGACTGGCCCGGCACGGCGCTGCGCGGCGTCATCGAGGGCTTCTACGGCACGCCTTGGTCGCACGAGGCCCGCCTGGACCAGCTCGACTACTACGGCGAGCACAAGATGAACATCTACGTGTACTCGCCGAAGGACGACGCCTACCTCCGCGCGAAGTGGCGCGACCCGTACCCCGCCGACCAGTTGGCACAGATCAAGGACCTCGCCGACCGGGCGGTCCAGCGGCATGTCGAGTTCACCTATGCGCTCTCTCCCGGCCTGTCGGTCTGTTACAGCTCGGACGAGGACGCGAAGGCGCTCGTCGACAAGTTCCAGACGATCTGGGACATCGGCGTACGGACCTTCGCCGTACCGCTCGACGACATCAGCTACACCGACTGGAACTGCGACGCCGACAAGGCGAAGTGGGGGACCGGCGGCGGTGCGGCAGGCGCCGCTCAGGCGTACCTGCTGAACCGGGTCAACAAGGAGTTCATCGCCACCCACCCCGGCGCCCAGCCGCTCCAGATGGTCCCCACCGAGTACTACGACGTCAGCGAATCGGCGTACAAGACCGCGCTCTCCGAACAGCTCGACCCGGACGTGCTCGTCGAATGGACCGGGGTGGGAGTCGTCGCTCCGACCATGACGGTGGCTCAGGCCGACTCCGCCCGCGAGGTGTTCGGGCACCCGATCCTGACCTGGGACAACTACCCGGTGAACGACTATGCGACCGACCGGCTGCTCCTCGGCCCGTTCAACGGGCGCGAGAAGGGGCTCCCGGGCAGGCTCGCCGGCATCACCGCCAACCCGATGATCCAGCCGTACGCATCGAAGCTCTCGCTGTACACCGTCGCGGACTACTCCTGGAACGACGCCGCGTACGACCCGCGCACCTCATGGGGCAGGGGGCTCAGGGAGTACGCGGGCGGCGACGCCCGCACCGAGCAGGCGCTGCGCGCCTTCGCCGACGTCAACTACAGCTCCGCGCTCAACAAGGACAAGGCACCGGAGCTCGCGGCGGAGTTCGCGCGCTACTGGAAGTCCGGCGACGCGAAGCGGCTCACCTCCGTCCTCGGGAACCTCGGCGCAGCCCCCGCCCGGCTGCGTGCAGGACTTCCGGACCGGGGCTTCATCCAGGACTCCGGCCCCTGGCTGGACGCCACCGAGTCCTGGGCGACCGCGTCCCGCACCGCCCTGCGCATGGTCGAGGCGGCCCGCGCGGGCAACGGTGCACAGGCCTGGGAGCTCCGGCAGCAACTGCCCGGTCAGGTCGAGAAGGCCAAGTCGTACGTCTACACCGGCCTCGACGGCCGCAAGGTGCCGGTCCTCGTCGGCGACGGCGTATTGGACACGTTCATCGGGGCGGCCACGGCCGAGCACGACCGGATCCTCGGCGTGAGCGGCCGGCCCTCCGCCTCGACGAACCTCGGGGCGTACCAGAGCAACGACGTCTCCCGGGTTCTCGACGGAGACGACTCCACGTACTTCTGGAGCGACGGGGCGCCCGCCGTGGACGACCAGCTCACCGTGGACCTCGGCGGGGCCAGGGACATCGGCGACATCACGCTCGCCATGGGCAAGCCCGGCAGTACCGACGACTACCTCCACGCGGGGGTGCTGGAGTACTCGGCCGACGGCAAGAGCTGGCAGCAGCTCACGGCCTTCTCCGAGCAGGCGGACGTCACCGCGACCCCGCCCGCCGGCACGAAGGCCCGTTATGTCCGGGCGCGTGCGACAGCGGAGCAGACCAGCTGGGTCGTCGTCCGTGAATTCCACGTCACCACCGCACAGGGTGCGGTCACGGGCAACCCGCCGGCGGCCACCGGAACCGCCCTGGGCTCGGCGGCCGACGGCGACCCGGGCACCGTCTACCGCGCCGCGCGGGCTCCGGAGTCCGGCGAGTCGCTGGAGACCGGGCTGGGCGCAGCACGTGCGGTCGGATCGGTCACGGTCCTCCAGTCGGCCGGCTCCACGGCTGCTGCGGACGTCCAGCTGCGGAACGCGGACGGCGGCTGGCGGACCGTGGGCAGGCTCGGTGGAACGTACACCAGGATCGACACCCACGGCCGGACCGCCGACGCGGTGCGGCTGGCCTGGCGCAAGGGTGCTCCGGCGCCGCAGATCGCGGAGGTGGTGGCGGGGAAGTAGCGGGCCCGTCCCGCCGTGGGGCCCGGGCCCCCCCCTCCCAGCGGGGGGGGGCGGGGGCCCCCCCGGGGGGCCGGGGGGGGGGTACAGGGACCCCCCGGGGGTTGGCACACGGGGCA